>NZ_CP024962.1:300000-600000 GCF_002804205.1 Entomoplasma freundtii | reverse complement strand
AGTACCAGTGAAGATGCTGGTTACCCGCAACTAGACGGAAAGACCCCGTGGAGCTTTACTATAACTTGATATTGAGATTTGGTGTAACGTGTAGAGGATAGGTGGGAGACGTTGATATAGAGCCGCTAGGTTCTATGGAGTCAACCTTGGAATACCACCCTCGTTACTTTGAATTTCTAACTTCGATCCATTAGCTGGATCAAGGACAGTGTCTGGTGGGTAGTTTGACTGGGGCGGTCGCCTCCTAAAATGTAACGGAGGCGCCCAAAGGTATTCTCAATATGGTTGGAAATCATATGTAGAGCGCAAAGGTAGAAGAATGCTTAACTGTGAGACTTACAAGTCGAACAGATTCGAAAGAAGGGCTTAGTGATCCGGCGGTCCCGAGTGGAAGGGCCGTCGCTCAACGGATAAAAGTTACCCCGGGGATAACAGGCTTATCTCCCCCAAGAGTTCACATCGACGGGGAGGTTTGGCACCTCGATGTCGGCTCATCGCATCCTGGAGCTGTAGTCGGTTCCAAGGGTTGGGCTGTTCGCCCATTAAAGCGGTACGCGAGCTGGGTTCAGAACGTCGTGAGACAGTTTGGTCCCTATCTGTTGTGGGCGTAGGAAAATTGAAGAGAGCTGACTCTAGTACGAGAGGACCGAGTTGGACGCATCCCTGGTGCTCCAGTTGTCGTGCCAACGGCACAGCTGGGTAGCTATATGCGGAAAGGATAATCGCTGAAGGCATCTAAGCGAGAAGCCTCCTTTAAGATGAATTTTCCCATTCGTAAGAAGTAAGAACCCATGTAGACCACATGGTTGATAGGATGGATGTGTAAGTGTCGTGAGGCATTGAGCTAACCATTACTAATAGTTCGAGTGAATTTTAGTAAAAATCTATTTACTAAACGCACATTTATAAATTATGTATATTTTTCTAGTACTCAGTTTTCAGAGGATAATTCGAAAACCTATCTGGTGTCCAGAGCGTAGAGGTCACACCTGTTCCCATCCCGAACACAGAAGTTAAGCTCTACCACGGCGATGATATTGCAATGCGAGAAAGTAGCGCGATGCCAGAACAAACAAAAAAGACTCCCTTGGGAGTCTTTTTTTATTTTAAAAATTCATTAAAATTGAAGTTAGCAACTCGAGTTAGCCATACCTTCCATACATGGACAGTTCATGGTGATGCAAGGGCAATCCTTAGTCTTACTCATTGCATATTGATCTTTATTAGTAGGATTACATGGACAATACATGGTGATGCAAGGACACTCCCCATTGGTTGGGATTCCGCAATGCGGACATTTGGTTTTTCCTTTTACCTTTCCATCTAGACTTATACAACCATTGTTAGGACATGGGCATTTAGTAGTCATTGTGTGGTTCCTCCTAATTTAAATTATAAAAGTTTCAGAGAAAAAAATGGTAAACTTGTCTAAAAAGCGAGAAGCCTTGCTGAGCTTTTCTCAAATCTCTCTTTTTCCCCAATTAAAAATTTATAATTTTAGAGTAGTCTAAGGGGGCTGACCAATGCGTTTAATCATCAATAGCTATTTAAAAACTTTTGTAAAACATTGAGCCTCTGCTTTAGGCGTTTTATTATTCATCATTATGCTCGGAGCGATTGTACTCGGAATGATGTCTACTCCTTTACAAATGAATAATAAAATTTTGCGTATTAAGGCACAATCAGAAACTTATAATTACCGAATTCAAGATAAAAACAAATATAGTCAAGATTTTGATTATCACTATTTTGTTTTAAATGGTCATAAATATACTAATAATATTGAGGATCAACCAAGTCTTTTAAACCAGTTAGATGGTTATGAACCAATCAAACCAGAAGACCTAAACCAACTATTAATTAATTTACGCACTGGGGCTGATGGTTTCACTTTCCCCCAAACCATTTTTAGTCCATCATTATATTTAGCTTTGGACCAAATTTTAACCGAAGAATTAAATAATTCTAGTTGGAATTGGGCTGATTTATTGGCTAAGTATGATAATGAAAAGTTAATAAATTCAAGTGATATTAGTTTAGCTACGGAAACTCTAAGTCAACTCCAAAATAAAGTTAATTCATTTCTAGCGGTGGCTCAGTCTTCAGCAAATATCCCAGTAGTGATAAACTTAAAACCTAACAAAGCGATGAATTATCTTGACCACATCGTTGATATTTTTGTCAATGATTTAGAAACTAACGTTAAAGCTGACAAATGAATCACAATTGAAGAAGATGCGGCTTTAACTGAAACACGAACTTTATTTATTATTAATGAGTTTCTTAAGGCTAATGGCGTGGCCCCATTAGAAACGGGTCCAATTGATTACGATGCTTTGAAAATAGCTATTAAAAACTCTCCGAATGTTAAAAATAGTCATAGTTTAGCACTTACTGGAATTATGATTCTGCAAGCTAATTTCCGTAGTTTGCTTTGAAGTAATTATCAAAACAACATCTCTTATTTTGTCCTATCGCAAACAATTAATAATCCAAAAAATCAGTGAGCTAACTTTGACCACCAACCGCGATATGCCCTAGATAATTCGGTCGAGTTTGGTCTAGCTCGTAATTTGCCTGGAGCTTGGACGCCTGACTTTTCGACTGATATGCGTAGTATTGAAACAAGTTCACCATTCAATAAACCAATCCTTGAACGTGGTGAAAAACCGACTTGAAATTCACAAGGAAGCATTAATACTGGTGGAGAAATCGTTGTTAACGAATCCTTTTTAAAAGGAAATAAAATTAAATTAGGCGACAAATTAAAATTACCCCCTTCGCCCTTCGGCACAAACGTTAGTGTTATCGACCGCGAGGCTTTTCGGGTTGGTAATGAATTGTCGATGACAATTGTTGGCACCGCTTTAAAATATGATGAATTAACGCCAGGACCTAATTTTACAAGTTTTGTTCAACCATTTAAAAATTATACTTATTCTTATTTACCTGGAAATTATTTGGAGACTTATATTCATGCTAGTTATGTTTATTCGACAGCAATTCCCAAAGGCGGTACTAATATAGGCCTACGGGTAAAAACGCTACAAGGGAAGTCTAATTTACCACGCGTTCTAGAATTAAATCCTGCTAAAGGAGAAAGTGTTTACGAAGATTCCACGGTCGCGATAGTTCCCTTTTCAAAAGTTCTTACGATATCAAAATTAAACATGATTAAGATTCAGGTTGTAATCTATACTATTTTAGGATTGGTTAGTCTCGTATTAGCTTTTATCTTTATTAATTTTGTAATTAAAAAAGAAATTAATGAAACCCGTCGTCAATTAGGAATTTTTAAATCCTTTGGTTATACAACACCCGAATTATCATTAATTTTTGCCATTAAGACATTAATTACTATCTCTATCGGCATTATTTTTGGGTGACTTTGCTCTTTCCCATTACAAGTTTACATGGCCTCAAATTTCCTAAATAGTGTTATGTTCACTTACCAAAAAATCTATTTTGGTTGAGGCTTAATTCTTGTTATCTTTATTGGGGTGCCTGCTTTATTCATGCTTGTCTCTTATCTAATTACGATTCGTTACTTACGTCAACCAGCGCTTGCTTTAATTAACAATATGGCTTCTAAAAGTTTAAAGTCACCTCATATTGGACCAATTTCCAAAGCCTTAAAGCGTCATGATAAAGGTTTCGAATACCGTTTGTCGCAAAGTTTTGTGAAGGCTAGCAAGGGAAAATTTGTGGTTGTGCAAATCCTTTTTGCCTTTTCGGCTTTGATTTATACTTTAATGTTTGGCGCTCAAGCGATTATGTACCAAGCAATTGAACAAGGCTTTTCACTAATTAAAAAGGACACTGATCATCAGTATCTATGGCAAAACAAAAATTCCTTAACAATCGATGAATCGAGCGATAATAAATTTACTTTGAACGATATTGAAGATTATGAAGAAAATAAAATCAATTACATTGATTATAGTGATTATGCAACTGTAAATGAAGCGATGACTACCAACCCTGATTTGCAGACCTACTTTTCGGATTCGCGTTTCCGCTTTAGAGTCTTGACAGACGCTCTAAGTAATAGTATTGCTAAATCAGAAGGTATTGATAACTGAGTTTTGATGCCTAAAGACGTCGCTATTGATATCATTCAAGGGAACAAAATAAATATCGCCAATGTTTTTGACCCCCAAAACCAGTATTTCGTTTACCGACTTCTGACTTTTAAAGCTTTAAATGAGCCTTTAGACAATAAATTTGCTCCAATAATCCAAGAGATGGTAGCTAATAATAGTGGTTATAAAGGAAATTATCAAGATTTTTTAACAAGTTTCGGTAAAGGTGCTGACGCTTGGCTTAATATTTCAGACTTAATAAATACCGAAAAGAGAAAAGCAAGTCTCGCTTTAACCTTTTTTGGTCTTACAGCCCAAACAAAAGGAGCTACTCCGCAAGAAAGTTTGGCAAATAACATCTTGCTAACCGATTTGAGTCGAATTTTTTCAATGTTTTTTGCTAACCAATATATTTTGGAACAGCTAAGGGGACTTTTGGGTCTTGCGAATGGCAATATTGATCCAAATATTAGTGAAGATGAGATTACAACTGCACTTACACAAATTTATGAAAATGCCAAAAAGCCTGATAACCCGCTTTATGGTTACGACCCTCGTGACTCTAGCTATTGAAATATGCAAAATAATCCGTTAATTAATACCTTTTCTCGCTTGCCGAATACCGAAGATAATAAACCTAAAAATGAAGGCATTATCGATGTAATTGGGGACATGAATGCGACCTTGTTAGGAATCCTTACTGCTGGAATGTTGTCAAAATCAACCGAAAAATTACTTGATGAACCAGTACTTAACTTTAATAATTTTTTCTTTAATAAAACCAAAGAAAATCTCCAGTTACTATTGAATGTCATTCCACAAAACTCCGACATTGGCGCTACACAAATAGACCTAGTCGATGCCCAAAAAACTAGGTTTGGAGACGTGAGACGCCAATATAATTTTGATGGTGTTACTGCTAGCCAATATGAAAAATTAACTATTAAACCAGAAGGAAAAAATACTTTTAATGGGATTATTCCTTACGCAATTGCAAGACAATTTAATGTTGAAATTGGTGACAAATTAACTTTTTATACTAATACATCGGTTCGGGAAGAAATAAACATTATTGTTGTGGGAATTAATAGGTCGATTACGATTCCTATTAGTACCTATTGATTAATTTTTGTGGATTACAATTTATTTGCCGATAATATGTTTAGTAATGACTTTAAAAAGGCAATCAACTTTAATGATAATAGCGTTCTTAGTCAATACTTTTTTAATACTATTATTTCGGAAGAATCAATGTTACATGGAACCTTTGATATAAAGGCTATCGGTCAATCGCTAAATAGTTTTTCTTTTGGTGGTAATCAGTTAGTCATGAACGTTAAACCTTCTACTAATGTTTTTGGCCCCTTAATTAAGCAACTAGCTACTCTCCTAGGTGTCGATGAGAATAAACAAAACGCTCGGTCTCAAGACTCATTGATAGATGTAAATCTTAACGATGCTATTGAGATAGATAATAAGATGAACCTTGTCACAAACCCGATGATGATGAATATTGATACACAGAAAATGGTTGCTTTTCCGTTTAACATCGCGCGAAATGGTTTTGCCAATTTTGCTACCACAATGGGTGATTTAATGACTATTTTCCTCTTATTGCAATCATTATTATTAACAATTATTCTTTGTGTTGTCATGAACATTATTGTCGATGAAGCTTCAACCATAATCTTGACACTACGCGCCATCGGTTATTCACAAAAGGAAATCAATTGAATTATTATGGGTCCTTATGTGGTAGGAATTATTATCTCCTTCATTCTAGCTTATGCGTTTTCAAATATTATCTGGAAAGTCTTTTTAATTGTTGCTGCTGAGCAATGGGATATTATTGTTTTCTTCCCCTTCGATTGAAAAGGTTTAGTTATCCCAATCTTAGTCTTAGGACTCATTATGTTTATTGGTTGGCTAGCATCAAATTATCAAGTTAACCGTCGTCCACTAACTCAAATCACTAATCTTGTTTAAAGCCCTAAAAGGGGCTTTTATGGTTTTTTCAGACTTAAAAAAATAGTAAAATCAACTTATTGAATTGATAGTAGTTAGGAATTGGGGATTTGAGGTAAAATGAAAAATAAAATTCAGGAATTAGCCCTTGCTTTTGAACACCAAAGTCAGGAAATTAAAACTTTAACTGATTTGGAAAAAGTGCGTTTACATTTTTTTGGAAAGGAATCGCCTTTAAATATAATTTTGAAGCAATTAAAAACATTGACTCCAGAAGAACGCCAAAAAATTGGTCAAGAGGCTAACCAATTGCGAAACCACATGACTGAGGTTTTAAATAAAAAACGCGAAGAATTAAATGATCAAGAATGAAAAGAAAAATTAGCAAAAGACAAAATTGACTTTTCTTTTCCTGGTTTTGCGTTGCCCTTAGGAAAACTGCACCCTCTTAATTTAGTGATGAACGAAATTAAAACAATCTTTCGTGAGTTAGGCTTTTTGATTGTTGAGGGTACGGAAATAGAAACTGATGAATTTAACTTTCAAAAACTAAACTTGCCTTTAGGACATCCAGCTCGTGATATGCAAGATACTTTTTATTTGGATTCTGAAACTGTAATGCGTACTCATGCTACCAATATGACTGCTCGCTACTTAACAAACGTTGCGGATAATTCTCATGATAATGAGGTACCGACTTTAGCTGTTTTGTCGGCTGGAAATGTCTTCCGTCGCGATGATGATGATGCAACTCATTCTCACCAATTTATGCAAGTCGATGGTTTTGCTATTGGACCCAAGATTTCCTTTGCTAACCTTAAATGAGTGTTGCAATCACTTTGCCAACGCCTTTTTGACCAAGAAGTTAAAATCCGCTTACGTCCCAGTTTTTTCCCATTTACAGAACCGAGCGTAGAAGTGGACATCTCGTGCTTTAAATGCCGCAATGAAAACCATGGTTGTGAGATTTGCAAACAATCAGGGTGAATTGAAATTCTTGGAGCGGGAATGATTAATGAGCAAGTAATGAGTTTGAATGGGTTAAATCCCAAAACTACCACAGGCCTAGCTTTTGGCGTTGGAATCGAACGTATCGCAATGTTGAAATTTGGTGTTAACAACATCCGGGCTTTTTATGAAAATAATTTAAAGTTCTTAGAACAATTTAGATTCTATGGAATGTAGAAGTAGGAGCAAAGGTAGCTATGATTTTATCGCGTAACTGGTTAGACCAACATTTGAATCTTAAGGGGATAAGAAATGACGAAATTACTCAAGCTTTAAATTCTCTAGGTTTTGAAGTTGAAAAAGAAATCGACTGGACAAGTCTTAATGACCCTTTAGTAATTGGCAAAGTGAAAAGCTCTCAACTAATCCCAGAGACCCATTTAAGCTTAAATTATGTCGATATTGGGCAAAAAGAACCCTTACAAATTGTTTGTGGAGCCCCGAATGTCGGCACTGGACAAATGGTTATTATCGCGCAGGTTGGTCAAAAAATTGCCAACGGGCTATTTTTAACTAATCGTCAAATTAGAAATTATGAATCACAAGGTATGATTTGCGCTTTGAATGAAATTGGTATTGAAGCAAAAACCTTAACCGATAAAGAAAATGATTCAATTTATGAAATTGCGCCCAGTCACCCGTCATTAATCGGCAAAAGTATTGGCGAAATTGGTCTTCATGATTACCTTTGAGATATGGATCTCACTTTGAATCGGAGTGATGCACTTGCAGCCACCCAATTGTTAAAAGAATTAGCTAATTATTTCCATCGAAAAATTAAATGACGTGCTAATGATTTGTTACCCACAAAAGGTTTGGTACCCCCTACAGTCCAAATTGCCAATGGTTTAAAAAATGACGTTGAAACTTTGGCCACACAAACTTTTGAACTAGAAGCACAAGCACAAGCCAAGAAGTTAACTGCTCAAGATGATTTGTTATTAAAAAAAATCAAAGTCAAAACAACTGATAATTTTTATGAAGATTTAGCCAACTTAAATAGTTGAGAAACTGGTCAACCTTTAGTCTTGTTTGATGAAGCAAGACTAAAGGATAAGTTAACTTTGCAAACTATCACTTATAATGGAAAATCAGTTATCGCACTAACTGATGGTGCAGAAGTGGTGACAGTTTTAGGATTACCGACGGAATTGGCTTATTCTCCAACACCGGCAACAACGCGTTTAGGAGCGATTGCCTTAAACATTAAAGCGCCCCTAATGCGCAAGCAACAAAAAGATTTGAATCAAAATTCAACTACTTTGCAACGTTTAATGAAACCTTTAAACCCCAATCTTTATGATTATGGTTTCCAAAATTGAAGCAGTTTATTAAAAAAATACCACCTTTTATTGGCAGTTTCGCCACTTAACATCGTTCAACAAAAATATGTTAAAACAACCAAACAATTCCGAATCAGTTTACAAAAAATCCAAGATTTCTTAGGCATTCAAATAGATTTTGAAACTATTAAAAATTTATTTGAACATCTTGATTCTACGGTAACTTTGCATAAAAACAACGTGCTAGTTTTTGAAATGGATCCTAACCGCGTGGATTTATTTGGTACTAATGACATTATTGAAGAAATTGCACGACTATACGGTTATGATAATATTCCTGCGGAGCCATTAAAAATTATCCCCCAAGTTCCTCCGCTTAACTTGAAAGCAAATTTGATAGAGCAAACTCAAGAATACCTTTTAGGTCGGGGTTTAATGAATGTCAAAACTTATGCCTTAGTTAATAAAACTGAAGCTCAGGAATGAAACATTTTTAATCTACCAACGCCTTTAGGTTTAATGGCTCCCTTGTCGCAAAATCATGAAATTTATCGTTCTAGTCTTATTCCATCTTTAATTCAAGTGGCGCAATTTAATGCAGCTAATGGGATAAAAAAGGGTCAAATTTGGGAAGTAAGCGATATTTATAGTGGCGTTGATCAACGCCAAAAACACCTTGGTCTTTTGGTAACTGGATCATTATGAGATGAACCCTTAGTAGCTAACAAAATGGAGAATAATTTTTATTACCTAAAGGGTCTTGTAGAGACTATTTTGGACCTTTACCAACTCCCGAAGACAAAAGTTAAATTTGTTGTTGCAGATTTAGCACAAAAGATGATTCATCCTTTTGTGCAAGCTAAAATATTGGTGGATAATCAATTAATGGGGTATATTTTGCGATTAAATCCTCTTTTTGAACAACAAAAAAAACTTCATCCTACATTTGTAGCGGAATTAAACTTAGAGGCTTTATGAAAATTTAGTAATCATAAAATTACTTTAAATCCCCAAAGTAAATTCCAGAGTTCTACTCGTGACTTATCGATTATTCTTTCTGAAAAGTTTAATTTCCAAGAATCTTTAGCAATGCTAACGGATAACTTAAAATACTTAGTAAATTGAAAACTAATTGATATTTATCGCGATGAAGAATTAATTAACCGTCACCAACAAGCTTTAACAATTAGTTTTCAATTCAATAGTTTTGATAAACAATTGACTGAAAGCGAGATTAATGAAGTTTGAAACGAGCTTTTAAGTCGCGCTGAAAAAATGGGAGGACAAATCAGATAATGAACTTAGATTTAAAAAAGGACCCTCATCAACAATTGAAAGGTAATTTGCACCAACCAACTATACCAGAAGGTTTTAATCCTTCAGTAAAAGAGATTCCTGAAATAATCTATAATTTTGATTTGCTCTATCAACCAGATGCTGAAGTGGTGCTTATTCAAGGAACAATAGCTTTTAGAGTAGAAGCACTTGATGCTTTAAACGGCCAACCTTTTACTTTTGAAAAGAAACTAAAAATTGATGAAACTTATAATACGAACATTGAGTTTATTACTGATGAATTAAACTTTCTTGAGTTGACAGATTTTAACATTGAAGATTTTTTATTGGCAGAAATCGCCTTAAATATCCCTATCGTTTTAACTGCTAGTCATGGTATAATTTCTAAGAATGGTTTGGGCTGAGAAGTGCTCTCTGAATCAACCTATCAAGCCAATAAGGCTGATAGTCAAACAAACGAAGTTGATTCACGTTGAGACAAATTAGACAAATGGAAGATTAACGAATAGAGGGGGTGGAAGAATGGCTGTACCATTTAGAAAAACAAGCAAAGCTGCTAAAAACAAGCGTCGTTCACACTTAGCATTAACTGGAGCCACAATCACAAATTGTACTAATTGTGGAACTATGATTAAACCACATCGTGTTTGCAGTGAATGTGGATTTTACAAAGGAAAAGAAGTAAAAACCAAATAACATTTGGCAAAAATACTAAACTTTTAAGCGTGTTTATTTTCATAAAAAGGGGGCAAAACCCCTTTTTATTTTAAAAATGTTGTAATATCATAGTGTAGTGGGAGAAAGTGGGGTAAAATGGAATGTTAGTCGGAAGTTACGAACATACCCTTGACAACAAGCATCGCTTGACGTTGCCCGCTAAATTACGCAGTAAATTAGGCAATTTAGTTTACGTTTCGAGGGGTCTTGAAAACAACTTAGAATTGCGTACTGTTGAAGAATTTTCCCTTTGAGAAGCTGAACTAGAAAACCTTGAAACCTTTAAAAAAGATGCCCGAACTTTAAAACGTTATATTTTTTCCAACTCTGCGGAGCTAGAAATTGATAGTGCGGGTCGAATCAAAATCCCGCAAAACTTGTTAGATTCTGCCAACATCCAAAAGGATGTTTTTGTTCTCGGAGTTGGTTCAAAAATCGAAATTTGGGATAAAAAAACTTATGAAACTTATGAAAAAACCAACTTTGAGGCGATTACCGAACTTGCTGAAAAAGTAAGTGACCTGGAGAAATAGCAATGAACATTAATCAAGACCACATTCCTGTGTTATTTAAAGAAGCTCTCAGCGCTTTAGATATTAAACCGAAAGGAATTTATTTAGATTGTACTTTTGGTCGAGGCGGCCATAGTCAAGGGATTCTTGAGGCTTTATCACCATTAGGAAAACTTTATGGGATTGATCAAGATCCAACAGCGATAGCCGTAGGCCAAGAACTAACGATGACAACTAAAAATGCTAATTTTAAAATTCTTGAAGGAAATTTTAGGAATTTAACGACTTTGTTAACCTTAGAAAACATAACAGCAGTCGATGGCATTTTTTTTGACCTTGGCGTTTCATCGCCACAATTTGATCGCCCTGAACGTGGTTTCTCATATCGCTTTGAGGGACCATTGGATATGCGGATGGATTTTGTGGATAATGATTTAACTGCTGCTCAAGTGGTGAATACTTATCCAGAAGCAGAAATTAGTCGCATAATCCAAATCTACGGTCAAGAACCTGCTCATAAATTGATTGCCAAGGCTATTGTTGAAAACCGTCCGTTACAAACAACCTTAGAATTAGTGGAAGTGATTAAAAAGGCTTTACCTGCTAAAATGTTGCGTCAAAAAGGCCATCCAGCTAAAAAAACTTTTCAAGCTTTAAGAATCTATGTTAATCAAGAAATGGAAAGTTTAACCCAAGCATTAGAACAAAGCTTAGCTTTATTAAAACCACAAGGACGGTTAGTAATCATTACCTTTCATTCCTTAGAAGAAAAAATTGTCAAGACCGTTTTAAATCGAGCAACATATTGCGAAGAAGACCAAATTCGCAGCAAATTGCCAATTGCTTTAGCGAAAATTGCTCCTTACGAATTAGTGATTAAAAAGCCTTTGCGTCCAAGTGAAGAAGAATTAATAAGAAACCCTCGAGCTCATAGTGCTAAGCTCTGAGTTCTAGTGAAACGTTAAAAATGTTTGCAAGTCTAATACTTTCTAAGAACATTAACTAACAAATACTTACTAAATAATTAAATAAGGAAAGGCGGTGAAACTCATGGCCACCACAAAAGCTCGTCTTTATGGTACTTTGGAATTGACCAAAAATTGGTTCCTTTTTAGTGTTTTCAAAACTACCAATATTGGTCCACATCGCCTAATTCCACTTTTCAAACGTGAGTTAAAAAGTACCATTTCGACGCCATGAATTGATGAAAATGATCAAGTTAAAAACCTTAATGGTACGGCCCTAAAATTAGCTGAAGTGGTCCAAGAATTTCATCAAGCTTTCCCCCAATATAAACTAGTAAAAATTGCCTTAATCCTTCCAACAACTTTCTTGCAAATCCGTAAGGTTGAAAAGGAAATTCAAATTGGTGAAAACCATCAACCAGGAGTCATCACTGAAACCACCTTTAATAAATTAACTAATTGAAGTGATGACAAAAGTAATGAAAATTTAACAATTATTGATAATAAAATAATTCATTACTGAATTGATAAGCAACAATGCGATCGTGACCAATTATTAGGAATGAAGGGGCAAATCTTAACGATTGATTCATTAATTTACGAGCTCCCTAAACAAATTGTGATTTCCTTCCAACGTCTTTTAAATTTAGCTAATCTAGAATGTCTTTGAATGACAACGAGTTTACAATCTCTCCACCGTAATTTTGAGCAAAAGGGAGCCCCATCGGAAACGCTTATTTTAACTAATTGAAAAGAAGAAAATTTGGAGATGGGTTTTTTTGAAAATGGTTGGTTAAAAAAAGTCATCATTGTTCCACAAGGTTTTGATTACATTGAAAAAAACTTGGAACAACAATTAGGCCTACCAAAACCAATTCTAAGTCGTTATCTTTTTAAGTTAATTGATTATAAAAGTAATAATATAGATAACCAAATTAATATTTGCGGTATTTGAGATCACCGCCAAAAAATTTTAAAAAAATATAGTTTAAAAAACATTCAAGAAATTATCGGTCGTGAGTTTCAAAAACTCTATCTTTTTGGTTTAAAACAATTATTTGCTCATACAATTCTGCCAACTTCATTAGTGACCTACCATTTTGGGCTAATAACGAAAATGGCCGGAATGGAAAGATTAATGAGTATTATTAACCACTTACCACATTATAATTTTAGGACTATGATTTTAGGGTGAGGTCTAAACACTCATTTTCATACGGCTGCTGGTTTAGTCTCGACTTTAGAAAAAATTAATAACTATGCCTTACATCCAAAAGTTTATACTTCGCAAGGTAGTTATTTAAAACCACCAACCGGTGATATCGAAACGAAGATAACTCAAGAAGAAGTCCTTGTTAATAATGATAAATACCTTCATAATACTCATAAAAAGGCAAATCCTAAACAAGCAACAAAGTCACGTTATTTCGGTAGGCTAGAACAAGATCAAACCATCTCAGACCTTGCCTACATTAAGGCTTAGAGGAGGAAAAAATGGGACAAGAATTTGGACAAATTGCAAAGATTAAAGTTATTGGCGTCGGTGGCGGTGGGTGTAATGCCGTTAACCGGATGGTTAATGAAGGTGTGGAAGGTGTTGAATTTATTGTTTCTAATACTGATGCCCAAGTTTTAGCCATTTCGAAAACTCCTAATAAAATTATTCTTGGCGAAAAAATATCAAAAGGCTTAGGTGCTGGGGCTAACCCAGAAGTTGGTAAAGCAGCTGCTGTCGAATCAACTGAAAAAATTCGCGCTGCTTTAGAGGGAGCTGACCTCATTTTTATTGCTGCCGGAATGGGTGGTGGAACTGGAACCGGAGCTGCGCCAATTATTGCTAAAATCGCTCAAGATTGTGGAGCTTTAGTGGTGGCGATTGTTACTAAACCATTCCGTTTTGAAGGCAGAAATCGAAATCGTTTTGCTCTTCAAGGTCTCGAAGAATTAAAGAAAAACGTGGATTCGGTAATTGTAGTTTCTAATGATAAATTATTGGAATACATTGGTGGTTTGCCAATTCAAGATTCGTTCCGCGAAGCAGATAACATTTTAAAACAAGGTGTGCAGACAATTACGGATTTAATTGCCGTACCGGCAGTAATTAATTTAGACTTTGCCGATGTGCGTACGGTAATGTCGAAAAAAGGGAATGCTTTGTTTGGAATTGGAATTGCGGAAGGCAAGGATAAAGCGGTTCAAGCGGCTAATAAAGCCATTAATTCAGCATTACTTGAGGCTTCAATTAAAGGTGCGAAAGACGTCATTGTCAACGTTACCGGTGGGAAAACGGTCTCGCTAAATGATGCCTATGATGCCGTTGATATTATCCAACAAGCTGTCCAAATTGAGGATGTAAATATTGTTTTTGGAATCGCTATTAATGAGCAACTAAATGATGAATTAATTGTCACCGTCATTGCCACTGGTTTTGATGAAGTGGTAGCACCAAATTTAGAAACACCACAACCAGAACATCATGCTGCGTCTGAAGAAATAACTAAAGAACCTCATCATCAACATATCAATAAAGATGTTGATATGATTAAACCTTTGCACCATCTTTTCCATGATAAACCAAGTGCTCGTGAAACATCACTAAGCTTGGATTTTGAAAGTCTTGATGATGACTTTCCTACTTTTTTAAAATAGCGTGAGCAACCATTAGTTTTTTGAAAAAATTAATGTTTACAACTCAATCCGACCTTATTTAAACTCGATAATGGAGGCAAAATTAAATGTGGAAGAAAAACTCTAAAAAACCTGTTTATGAGGTAGAAAAGTCAGTTCCTGACAATGAGGCAGTTCCGCTTTTAAAAGAGACAACTTCTTTGTGGGCGGATCAAGCAATTCCGGGAGCTGACGAAGCAGTTCTAAATAACGTTTCTCAAGCGGATAAAGTCCATCACGAAGGAAAAATCTTTCAACCGACTAGTTTCCAAGAAACTAAAAAGATTGTGGACGAACTTTTGAAAGACCGGATTATTGTCATTGATTTTTCGAAATTACCAAAGCGCGAAAGAACCCGCACAATTGATTTTGTGACTGGGGTGACCTATGCTCATAACGGTCATTTTAACAAAATAAATAAACAAATTTACCAGTTTGATTTACAATAAGTCAATCGATTGGCAAGTCTAAATTATTTTTAGACACTTCCGCCAATGGGTCGACTTTTTTATTTTCCGAAATTTTCGAATTAAAAAAAATTAAAAAAGTTTCTTTTAGTTTTGTATTAAAATAATTATGCTCTCAGGTCAAAGGACCAAGCGCAGACATTTTTAATATTGGTAGCAACCTATAATAAGTATTAAAAATCTTTCAGCCATTCCTAATTTTGGTTAAAGTTTTTTTTTACCTAAAAATTGGTTTTATTAACCAAAAATCACCAAAAAATGGCGTAAAATTCGCTATTTAAAGCTTTTAAAGGAGAAAACGAGTATGTATAGCCAAGCACAAATAACCCACTTAAACGCAGATATCAAGAATCATTTTGACAATATTTTTCAAATTGAGCCCGGATTCAAGTTACATTTTGAGGGGGTTTCACGCATGGTTATGTTAGACCGCTATGCCCAAAAAGATGAAACTTTGAAAACCTTAGAAGTGGGAGACTTGATTTTAACAATTATTAAAAACGATCCCCATTTTCCTACTCGTGGAATTGGCCAAGTTATTAAAATGGAACCGAACGGAGACTGTCTTGTCAAAATTGAAGACCAATATGTTGGCATGATTAGTCCTGAGTTTCTAGCCGACCGTTTAGTGCCAAACCTTATTAAAACTTCGAAAGACCAACTCGTAAAACCTTTGGAACTTTATTTTGAGCAAATCGCCCGTCGAGTTGGAAACCATCTTGGCCAAAACGAAACTCATGACATTACCAAAAGTTTTGTTCATGAATTAGAAACTTTGAATTTTGTGCCTGCTGGACGTGTCCTTTATGGAGCAGGTTCAAATAAACAAGTAACCTATTTCAACTGCTATGTAATGCCTTATATCAAAGATAGTCGCGAAGGATTGGCTGCTCACCGTGCAAAAGTAGCGGAAATTATGAGTCGTGGTGGTGGAGTAGGTACTAATGGTTCAACTTTACGACCAAAAGGCGCTCCAGCTTTAAATGTTGGCGGAAGCAGTTCGGGGGCTGTTTCATGATTGAACGACCTTTCTGGTTTAACACATTTAATTGAACAAGGTGGGTCGCGAAGAGGCGCCCAAATGATTATGATGGCCGATTGACATCCAGACATCGTTGAATTTATTATTTCTAAAATGCAAAACATTAAAAGTTTGCTATTTATCAAGGATCACTTTAAGTCACCGTTAATCCAAAACGAAGTGCAACGCAAGATTAATTTCAAAAATTTTGATCCAACCCAACGACAAATTTATGAAACGGTTCTTTCGCATTCCGAAGCTTTTGAACCTCATTTCATTAAAGAAGTAGAAGCTAAGTTATTAAGCGGCGGTGAATATGAAGTTAATAATCCGGAATTTTTAACGGGAGCTAATATTTCAGTTGCTATTTCCGATAAATTTATGGAAGCAATAGAAAATGATGCCGATTGAGATTTAAAATTCCCTGACAACCGTCATTTCACTCCAGAACAAAAAGAATTTTATGAAAAAAACTGAGCCGATATGGGAAATGTTTTTGAATGGGAATCTTTAGGCTATCCTGTCAAAACTTACCGTACAATTCGGGCTCGTGAACTTTGACAATTAATTAATTTCTGCGCTACTTATTCAGCAGAACCGGGTATTTTCTTTTTAGACCGTGCGAACAAAATGACTAATGCTCAAGGTTATGACCAAAGAGTTGTTGCCACTAATCCCTGTGGAGAGCAACCATTGGCCCCTTATTCAGTTTGCAACCTTGGAGCCATTAATTTAGCAAATTTTGTCAACAAAGAAACTCAAACTATTGAATTTGAAAAATTGAAAAAAACGGTAGCGACTGCCGTTCGTTTCCAAGATAACATTATTGACTTGACTCCCTATTTCCTTGAAGAAAACCAAAATCAAGCTCTTGGTGAACGTCGGGTTGGTTTAGGAGTGATGGGTCTTCATGATTTATTAATTTGAAGTGGTCATCGTTATGGTAGCGAAAAAGCAAATGACTTAGTTGATCAAGTGTTTGAAACCATTGCCTTAGCCGCTTATGAAACATCAATCGCCCTTGCGAAGGAAAAAGGGTCTTTCCCTTTCTTAACAGATAGAGAAAAATTTGTTAAATCTGGTTATTTACAAACATTGCCACAAAATATTCGCGATGGCATTATCGAAAATGGTTTGCGTAATTCTCACTTATTAACAGTTGCTCCTACTGGATCAACTGGAACAATGGTGGGAGGCTCAACTGGTTTAGAACCTTATTTTGCTTTTTCTTATTACCGTAGTGGTCGTTTAGGTAAATTTATGGAAGTTAAGGTACCTTTGGTAGAGGATTGGTTAAGTTACCATCCTGATTATCAAAACCGTCAACTCCCAGATATTTTTGTTAGTGCAATGCAACTAACCCCTGAAGAACATGCCACGGTGCAATGTATAATTCAACGTTGGGTTGATTCATCAATTTCAAAAACAGTTAATGCTCCGAAAGGTTTCACTGTGAAGCAGGTACAAGAAGTTTATAATAACCTTTACAAAATGGGAGCCAAAGGTGGCACTATTTATGTCGATGGTAGTCGTGACACCCAAGTCCTTTCTTTAGAAAAAGAAGAAAACTTGTTTGGTGAAGAATTTATTGCTCAAGGTACTGGTTTGACAAAGCCAGAAACTTTTCAAGATGACAAAACAACACACTTTGGATATGGAAGCGGAGACGCTTGTGCTCTTTGCCAATTAGGTACTTTAATTGAATCGGCAGGTTGTGTAACTTGCAATAATTGTAATGTTCAAGTGAAGTGTGGGTTATAAATCCCAAGCGAGAGTATTAAATGCGTATCCATCGTCAATGAATTAGTACTCTTAAACTAACTTTTATTGCTACCTATGTTGCCCTAGTTTATGGGTTACAAGTGGCTTTAGCGTCGATTCCAAATGTTGAAACAGTCACTCTTCTCCTCTTTATTGCGGCCATCAAATTTCCTGTCGCTTTGACTTTATTAATGAATATGAGTTTCGTCTTGTTAGAAGCCATAACTTACGGCTTTGGAGATTGAGTCTTGTTTTATATTGTAGTTTGAAACCTTTTAATGATTATTGGTTTGCTTTGTCGTCCCTTGGTTAACCGTTATTGAGGACTTGCCGTTTTTATTGGAGCCAGTTTCGGATTTTTGTTTGGCACCATTGATGCCTTAATAAAAGGCTTTTTATATGGTACTAGTGGTATGCTTGCTTATTGGTTCAGTGGGTTAGTTTTTGACTTAATTCACGGAATTAGTAACTTCCTAATTTTTCTTTTTTGCTATCTACCAATGAGTAAGGTGGTGAGCTTATACATTAATAAATATTTTTTCACTTACCCATCGCGGCCAAAAGAATACTTTTTAACTTTAAAAGAACCGGTTCGCCTTTGAATTAAAATGAGGTTTTAACAACAATGTCACCATATGAAAAACACCCTGAATCAGAATATGAAAAACAAAAACGCAAAGATAGTCATTCACCGTGATATCGTCGATTAACGTTAATTTTTCTTGTTACTACAATTATTTTCGCAACTTTAAGTATTATCATTGGTGTCAAGTTCCACGATTATAAAAGTCGTTTGAATAAAACAGAACCGGTACTTTTACTTATGGAAATTAAAATTCCTGATGATCAAAAAAAGGAAAAAGAATATCAAATTACTTATGAAGATTACCAAGGGCCTAGTTTAGATCCTTCATGATATGGCAAAAGTCTTTTGGAATATCTTACTAAATTTGGTAAAACCGGTTTAATTAACGTCGATGGAGGTTGACTCAAATCTGTTCAAGGGATAATACCTGGCGAAGACTATTATTGAGAAATTCAATCCTTTCATCAGCCAACTTCTGTTGGTATTTCAGACCTCTATATTAGCCACGCTAACTATATTACTTTTGTTTATAAGAATTGAAAATCTGGTCTCTAAGTCATTAGGAAAGCTTCCTAATGACTTTTTTCTTTTATAATTAAGAGGAAAAAGGAGTGAAAATGGAAAAAGAAGATGACTCCGTCCTGGCTCGAGGCTTTATTAACCTTTGAAATAATCATTTTTCACCAACCATTTATCGCCGTGAAGATGGTCGTGACGCAAAGTTAAATGTAGTTAAAATGTTTAACTGAAACCCGACAAATTTCAACTCGAATGCTAAATTAAAAATTGCCGATAAGGAACCGAATGCTAACATTTTTATACCATCTAAAGATGGTATAAAACTTGGAACATCAATTTGGCTAAATGATAAACCAACTAATAAATGAATTGTTGGAATTCATGGCTATAATTCATCACGTTTTGATGTTCTCTATTTGACCTGGCATTATCGAGATTTAGGTTACAACATTATTACTTTTGATTTCCGCAACCATGGGGCTTCTGATAATGATGCAGTCACATGAGGATATAAAGAGAAGTGAGATTTAATTGCGGTAATTGAATGGCTAATCAAAGCTTATAAAGTAGAAGAGATGGGTTTAATTGGAACAAGTATGGGTGCCTTTACTTTAAACTACTTTATGTTGACCGAACCAGAACTTATTAAAAAAGCTAATATTCGTTGAGGTATTTCCGATTCTGGTTATATGGCTGTGCCGAAGTTATTACAAAGAATGGTAAGTAATAATTCGCCTCGTTTTTTAGATCGTGTAACGAGTAACACTTTAAAGGTGATGATGAATATTTATAAAAAGGAATACGGAGTTGATTTTAGTAAATTAGATTTCATTTCCTTAATCAAACCAGGTGAATATCATCCTCCAGTCTTTTATGTTCATAATCGTGGTGACCGAATTACCGATTACTTAGATAGTTTTCGAATGTGAAAAATAAAGAATAATTTGGAAGAAACTGAAGATAATGAAGTGTTTATTTTTGATGGTCGCCATCATACCAAAGCTTTAGTAGAATATACCGATGAATATAAAGATTTAACCCTTAAATTTGTCCAAAAACACCAAAAACAACCCAAATAATTTGCCTGAAAAAAACCGGTTTTTAGTGATTTAAAACCGGTTTTTTCATAGTTTGGGAGACCGACGAGGCTCCCGAAAAGGGCAAAAATTTGGTATAATTGATTTCATAATATGAAGAAATAATGACAGAAACCTATGTTGGCAAGGGGTTTTGTCAAACTGAGGAGTGCTATGGGTAACAAATATAAAGACACCTTGCTTTTAGGACAAACTGATTTTGAAATGCGTGGAAATCTCAAAAATAAAGAACCAGGTTTAGAAAATTTTTGAGAAGAACAAAAAATCTACCAAAAAAAGCTACAACAAAACGCTGATAAACCATTGTTTATGTTACATGACGGTCCCCCATATGCAAATGGTGATTTGCATATTGGTCATGCTTTAAATAAGACCTTAAAGGATTTTATTATTCGTTGAAAGAATTCTTCTGGCTACCAAGCTCCCTATATTATGGGTTGAGATACTCATGGTTTACCAATTGAAACTGCAGTGACCAAAACTGGAGTTAATCGCAAAACAATGTCGCCAGATTCCTTCCGCGATTTATCTAAACAATATGCTCTAAAACAAGTGGCTAATCAAGCACAACAATTTGCACGTTTAGGAATTTTTACAGATTATGAAACAAGGTATTTAACGCTTGACCACGATTATGAAATGGCGGAATTAAAACTTTTTGCCAAGATGTTTAATGATGGATTGATTTATAAAGCTTTAAAACCAATTTATTGATCACCTTCGAGTGAATCAGCATTGGCAGAATCAGAAATTGAATATCAAGATGTTGTATCCCCATCGGTTTATGTTGGTGTTGATATCCTTGCTAACGATTTATTACCAGCCAATACCAAAGCGATAATTTGAACTACAACTCCTTGAACCTTACCAGCAAACCAATTGATTGCCGTCGGAGAAAATTTGGCCTATGTTTTAATGACACCAAAAGGTTCAAAAACCCATTACTTATTAGCCAAAAATCTTTTACCAACAGTTGCGAAAGTGATTGGTTGAGAAGATTACGAAATTAATCAAGAGTTTAGTGGTAAAGATTTAGTTAATTTGCCTTATAACTTACCTTTTTTTGCTAATAAACAAAGTAAGTTAGTGCTAGGGCACCACGTGACCGATGAGGCTGGGACTGGGCTGGTTCATATTGCAAGCGGTTTTGGTGAAGATGACTATATTGTGGCAAAAAATAATAACATCCCAATCTTTGCTCCTTTAGATGACCAAGGTCGATTTACAAGTGCTATTAATGATGAAGAATTAATTGGTCAGTTTTATGAAAAAACTAATGAAATTGTAATTGAACGTTTAAAAAATAACCAAAGTCTTTTGAAAGTGAAACCAATTAATCATTCTTATCCACATGATTGACGAACTAAAAAACCGGTAATTTATCGGGCAACTCTTCAATGATTTATCAATTTGTCACAAGGAAAAGAAGCTATTCTAACTCATGTTAATAATGTTGAAACACGTCCTCGGTGAGCAAAACAACGACTTTATCAAGTCTTAGATGACCGAATCGATTGAACAATTTCTCGTCAACGTTTATGGGGAGTACCAATTATTGGTTTTTATGATCAACAAGGCAAGTTAGTACTTAATCAAGAGATTCTTCAACATGCTTTAAAAGTCTTTGAAAAATATGGCACAAATGCTTGATTCAAGGAGGAAGCTAATTTCTTCCTCCCTTCAAATTATCAAAATAAAGGTCTTAAAAAAGAGAAAGACATTTTGGATGTTTGATTTGATTCTGGAAGTAGTGCTTTAGCCTTAGAAGCACGTTTTCCTCAATGACAAAGACCTTACGATTTGTATTTAGAAGGTAATGACCAATATCGTGGTTGATTTAATGCTTCAATGATTAATTCGGTGATATTTGATGACAAAACGCCTTATTTAAACTTAATTTCGCACGGAATGACTACTGATGAAAAAGGGCGGAAAATGTCGAAATCTTTAGGAAACGGCATTGACCCCTTAAAAGTGGCTAATGATTTAGGAGCTGACATTTTACGTCTCTGAGTTGCTTCAACTGATTACACCAATGATCAAAAGATTGGCCCAGAAATCCTTAAACAAATTGCTGAGTCTTATCGAAAAATTAGAAATACTCTTCGTTTTATAGTAGCTAATTTAGCTGACTTTAACCCGGATAAGAACTACCAAAAATCATTAGCACCAGTTGATGAGTATGCTTTGCACCAATTAACCATCTTTAAAAACCAAGCAAGCGAAGCTTATAATAATTATCAATTTAATAATGTTTATAATTTAGTGATTAATTATATAACGAAAGACTTATCGGCGTTTTACTTAGACTTTATTAAAGATATCTTATATGTCGAAGCCCTTGATAGTAAACGTCGTTTCCAAGTGCAAACTGTTCTTTATGAACAATTATGAGGTTTAATTGATATCCTTAAACCACTTATCCCTCATACTATTGAAGAACTTTACCAACATTGACAATTACCAAAAGAGTTAAAGGTTGAATCAGTTCACCTTTTAGATAATCGTTTGCAAAATTTCACATTAAGTCCTGAAAAATTAACGATTTGAAACCAAATTATTGATTTCAAATCAGAAGTTAATAAAGCTCTTGAAGTAGCCAAAACAAACGGTGTTGTTTCAAAGAGTCTTGAAGCCGTTGTTTATTATGAACTCAAACCAGAGTTTGCGAATTTAGCTAAAAAGTGACCTAAGGATTTGGCGCAAGTTTTAATTATTTCGGAATTGAAACCTCTCACTCATGAAGTTGATGAAAGTCTTCAAGAAGGAAAAATGAGTCGATTAAAAGTGGTCTTAAACGAAGGTCAAAAATGTGAACGTTGCTGAACGATTCACCGACAATTAAACGTTGATAAAATATGTCAACGCTGTGAAGAAGTGGTCCAAAAACACCACCAAAAATAAGTTTTTAAACCAAAAGAAAGAATGATTTGAAATGTGATTAAATCTACAACAATGATTAAAGCATCGCGATTACGCGTGAAAATTTAAATTAGTGGTTTGTTTGCCGGTTTTCCTTACCTTAGTTAGTTTTGATTGAATTAGCAAAGGTGTAGTGGCGGCACTAATGGAACAAAATGAGTCCCTTAGTTTCATCCCAGGTTTTTTACGTTTCAATTATGTCATCAATCCGGGTGCAGCCTATGGCTTTAATAGTGGCAATCCTGCTTTGGCAATTATTTTAGCTGCTCTTGTGACAACTTTTCTAACTATTGTCTTTATTTTTGCCAATGACCGGAAATTCTTGTTCGCCTTAACGTTTTTGGGGGCTGGAAGTTGGGCAAACATTTTAGCCCGCGCTTGAGCTCCAATGGTTTTGAGCGGAGCAAATGCAGGTATTAAAGGTGGGGTAATCGATTTTCTCCAATGAGACTTTACCTTCCTCAACTCATCGACTTATATTTTTAACCTTGCCGATGTTTGAGTGACCTTTGGCGTTATTATCTTAGTGATTATCTTAATTTTTGAAGGGTTGATGTTTATTATTCAACAACGCAAGGAACATGCCAAAAGTGTGGCGATAAACCAAGCCCCTCATTCTCCTTCAAATGAAATAAAGGAAACAAAACCTGACAATTTATCAGTTGAAGAAGATCAATATCAACCACAATCAACCACAACTAACAATGCCTCGTCACAGACTTTAACTGATGACATAGAAAGCGAAAATTAAGTAATGGAAACTCGTGAAATTTTTATTGTGGAAGAAGATGAATCGCGCTTAGATAAATACCTTTCTCGCGTCTTAAAGGAGACTTTTGACCTATCGAGAACGATGGTCCAACATCTTATTGCCGAAGGTCAAGTTCGTGTTAATGGAGTAACAACCACTATTGCAAAATTAGCTTTAAAAAAAGGTGACGATGTAGAAATTTCTATTCCAGCACCGAAATCTAGTGAATTAAAAGCGCAACCGATTCCTTTGGATATTTTATTTCAAGATGATTATTTACTGGTTTTAAATAAACAAAATAATCTTCCAGTTCATCCCGGAGCAGGGCATCCCGAAAACACTTTGGTTAATGGTTTACTTTATTCAATACCTAATTTAAGCGGCATTGGTGGCATTGAAAGACCGGGGATTGTTCATCGTTTGGATAAACAAACGACAGGAGCAATTCTGATTGCTAAAACCGATCAAGCCCACCGCCGACTTTCAGAGATGATGGCCAACCGTGAAATATATAAAGAATATTGAGGTTTGGTTTGCGGACTTATCAACGAAGAAAAAGGCCGAATTGAGGCTCCAATTGGTCGTCACCCAAATGACCGAAAAAAAATGGCTGTCACCAGTAAAAATGGGAAAAGCGCCATTACCAAATTTGAAGTTTTGGAACGTTATGAAAATGAAGAACTTACGCTTGTTTCGGTCATTTTAGAAACGGGTCGCACTCATCAAATTAGAGTTCACTTTGATTTTATTGGTCACCCAATTCTTAATGACCCCGTTTATGGTCAAAGAAAACCTGAAGCAACCGATTTTGGACAATATCTTCATGCTCATAAATTAGTCTTTAGACACCCAATTACCGATGAGCGAATGGAGTTTACCGCTCCATTACCTCAAGAATTCACTAATAAAATCCAAACCTTGCGGTTAGAAAGGGGTTAATAAATGGTTTTTAAAAATAATTTACTATTCAGTAAAATCCAAGCTAGAAAAACGAATGAAAAATCAAATGACAATGCCAATAATAAGGCAAATAACGATACTAAGTCGCCTCATGATTCATTGTTTGATTTGAAACAAACTACTGGCATTCATAAAGAACTAACCGACTTTAACCAAAAAATGGCGAAGTCGCCTTTAATTGCCACTTGAACCCTATCATTTTTCTTCTTGCTATTACCGGCAATTGCAACGATTGCAGCTATTTTTTTCAAACTTGACCAATGAGAACTTGGGTGAAATTTAATTGGTTTTGAACGTTTAATCACCGGTGGTACTAACCGCTTGCTCACTTTTGATGGTGGCCAATGATGACGCTTCTTAACATATGGTTTTGCAGCTCCTGGCTCAGGAACTCAGTTAAGTATCATTATTCTTATTTTCGGTGGAGCGACCTTCTTTAAAACATTAAAAATTGTTGAAACTCATTTCGGGGTTCGCAAAACATTATTAAGTTTTTTTGGAGCCTATTTAATAGTTGGTTTTTTCATGTCAATTACTTGTCCAGAAGTCATCACTGGTGGTCTTTTTCCAATGCTAGGGATTTTAATTGGTCTCACTCTAGGTGGGTTAGGTACTTCTAAGGAAACAATCCCAACCTATATTCGTTCAAGATTAATGGCGCCATTAATTTGAATGATAATTTTACCGTTATTTAATTTAAATATGGCTGGTGATTATATCCCAATTGTTGTTGGGATGGCGGCCGGAATGGTTATGATGGGGTTCTTAACTATCAAAACTCAATCTCGTTATTCAGTTATCGCTTTCAGTTTTATTTTAGGAGCTTTACTTTTCTTACCATTCATTTTTGCAATTGTACCCCAAAAATATTCGCCTGCGCCAAACCAAACGATTGCGACAGCTATCGACTTCTACCATGAACATAGTTTCCTACCAAATTTAGAGAAAATCTTAGCAAAATTAGGTTGAAATCGTGGTCAAGGAGTAATTATTCTTCGCTAATTTTTTTGGTTATTTAACTAAGAAACCTTAAAATGAAGTTGTGATAAAAATAGAAGAAAAGAAATGAGGTCACATGGTATTACCAAATAAAAATGTTGAGAGTAGCGAACAAAATGAAGGTCTCAAAGAAAAGAAATCACCCATGGCTTCTAAAATTGCTTGCTCATCTTCAAACCAGCAGTCAAAAGGTCGTTGCCACTCCCAAATGAAAGGTTTGAAACGCCAAGATTACTTGCCATGGAATGTTTATTTTATGGCGATGGCTCAGGTTTCAGCGCAACGTAGCAAGGATCCGAATACCCAAGTGGGGGCGGTCGTAGTTAAACCGGCTCAAAAAATTATTGTTTCCACCGGTTATAATGGTTTCCCGCGTGGGGTTAATGATGATTTATTTCCTTGGAATCGTGATGAAAACTGACTAGATAGCAAATATCCTTACGTAGCACATGCAGAACTTAATGCTATCGTGGCTGCTCGAAGCGACCTTACAGGTTGTGAAATATATGTAACTTTATTTCCTTGCAATGAATGTGCAAAGATTATTATTCAATCAGGAATTGCTAAACTCTATTATCTAGAGGATAAATATGCACAAGAACCAAACTTTATTGCTTCAAAAAAGATGCTTGATGCTGCTGGTATTAAGTATGAATCTTTGAATAATGTGGAAGTTGCTGTGAAATGAGAAGTTTAATAATCAGCACCAAAAAGAAACTATCGTGATAATCAAATAAAGGAAGTACGCAAATGAGTTTTAATCGAAAGGCGCCTGCCTATTTAGCTTGAGTCACTAATCCTAATGTGGATCAGGACTATAAAGACGAATTACATAATGCTAGCGATGAAGAATTACTAGCTAATTTCGGAACTGAACTTGAATTTGGAACAGCAGGAATCCGTGGCATCATGGGTGCTGGTCCAGGTCGTTTTAATGATTTTACAATTAAAAAAGTTACTTTAGCTTTAGCTCAATTTTTAAAACAAAAACCAAATATTGACTTAAAACAAGGAGTTGTAATTGGTCATGATAATCGTTATAATTCCCAAAAATTTTCGCAACTCGTTGCGGATATTTTAAGTGCTGAGGATATTCCGAGTTACTTGTTTCCGAATAATGCTATGGAACCTACGCCACTTATCTCCTTTGCAACGAAGAAATTACAAGCGGTTGCCGGTGTAGTGATTACTGCCTCACATAACCCTGCCATTTATAATGGTTATAAAATTTACAATTCGGAAGGGTGCCAACTTTCCGAATCAGAAACTGACCAAATTGCTAAAAACATGGCTAATTTGCCTGATATAATGCATTGGAAATTTACTCCGAAACCAGAACTAATTAAAATTGTTCCGGAGAATATTATTAACGATTATGATGAAATGCTTGACCAATTGCAGTTCTATCCTGATGAAACAGCTTCCAAACAAGATTTGAAAATTGTTTATTCGGCGGTTAATGGCACTGGAAGCGCTTTTACACCTCGCTTATTGCGAAAATATGGTTATACAGTCATTGAGGTACCAGAACATAGTTATGAAGACCCAAGTTTCAAAAACGTTGGTAATCCCAATCCGGAATTTGCCCCCGCTTGAACTTTACCATTGGCATTAGCTAAAAAGGAGCAAGCCGATTTGGTCATCATGAATGATCCTGATGCTGACCGAATCGGGATTGCGGTCCCTAATGATTGCGGTGATTGGATAAGGTTAAATGGAAATGAAACCGGGCCTTTGCTAATTGACTGAAAATTATCAGAACTAGCGAAAGCTGGTCTACTGCCAACTAACCCCGCCTTATACTCAAGTTTTGTGACTTCTGATTTGGGTGACCGCATTGCGGCGGAAACTTATGGAGCCAAAATTATCAAAACCCTTACTGGTTTCAAGTGGATGGGCGGCGAAATTGCGAAAGAGCCAGAACGAAACCTAAATTTTGTCTTTGCTTATGAAGAATCTTTTGGTTATGTTATTGACGACTCGACTCGTGATAAGGATGGTATTCAAGCGGCTATCATGGTTAGTGAACTTGCTTGAATGGCTAAAACCAAATTTCATAAAAGTTTGCTTGATGTTTTAGATGATATTTATCGTAAATATGGTTATTACACGACTGATACTTTGAATTACAACGTGAAGCCAGAGGAAAAAGCCGAGAAGCTTGACCCCATCATGGTCAACCTCCGTAAGCATCCACCTCACGAACTTTGTGGGTTGAAGGTTGTCAAAGTGGAAGATTATCTTCAAGGTCTTTTTAACATGCCATCCCAAAACTTAATGAAGTTTTATTTGGAAGATAAATCATGGATTGCTGTGCGCCCTTCGGGAACTGAACCAAAATTAAAAGTTTATTTTGTAATTGTCGGTGATAGTCCTGAAGATACAAAGCAAAAAGCTGAATGCATTAGTAATGCTTTTAAAACGAAGATGCAAATTAAAATTTAAAAAAGAAATGGTAAGGTAAATTATGACAATTCATATTAGTGCAAAACCTGGAGAAATTGCTGACTTTGTATTAATGCCAGGAGACCCAATTCGGGCAAAAGTAATGGCGGATAAATTTTTACAAAATCCCGTTTTAGTCAATACTACTCGGGGAATGGCAATGTATACTGGTACTTATAAAGGTGTGCCAGTAACAATTGCCGCTTCAGGAATGGGCAACGGCTCAATGGGAATTTATTCCTATGAATTATTTCAGGATTATGGTGTTCAAAACATTATCCGTGTTGGGACAGCCGGTGCTTATAATCCGAACTATAAAAATTACGCTATTTTTAATAGTCGTGATAGTTTTGGAGAAAGTGCCTATCCTAAAATTGTTTTAGGCGAAGATAAAGAAATCATCGAAGCAACGCCGAAATTATTTGAAGCCATTGAAGTCACGGCTCGTGACTTAAATATTCCCACAATCACCGGAAGAGCTCACTCTTCTGATGTGTTTTATCGTGGCGATGACCAAATGGCCTTAGCCAAAACCAAAGGTCTTGATGTTGTGGAAATGGAAACTTATTCTCTTTTCACTAATGCTCAAAAACTCCATCGTAATGCAGCTGGTTTATTTACGATTTCCGATAACCTCGTGACAGGAGAAAAAACGACTCCTGAAGAACGTCAAAATAAATTTGATGAAATGTTCCGCCTCGCTTTAGAAACTGGCGTAAGATTAAACCAAGCAAAAAAATAAAAACTTCAATTTATTAAAAATCACGCCTCGCGTGATTTTTAATAAATAAACAATAAATCAAAGGAGAATCTAAAATGCCTAATAATCTAAGAAATGATAATCTTGTTAAGGTTACTTCACTAGTGGCTAACTTACCAAGAACAACGTTTGTTGGTTTTGAATCTTTATCATCACAAGGCCAAATCATTGCTTTATTTGATGAAGATTGAAAACCAATAAATAAATTAACTGGCCATGGTTGGGTTTTATTAAACAAAACGCCATTTTTTGCTGAAGGGGGAGGCCAAGCGTCAGACCGCGGTTATTTTGAAAAAGATCAACAGCAAATTTCGTTAATAGCAGTCAATAAAGATGTGGTTGCTGGTTACTTCTTTCATAAAGTAGCCACAAATGCTAAAACAGAGTTGGCGATTGGTGATTCCCTAAATGCTTTTGTTGATGAAAAATGGCGCCACGATTCTTCAAAAAATCACTCAGCTCTACATATTACTTGACAAGCGACTTTGAACCAATTAGATCATTTTGTTGATGAGGTCGGTTCAAAATTAAATGGTGATAAATACCAATTACAACTCGCCAATGACCCAAGTCTTACTCCAGAAGTGGCTTGAGAAGCTACCAAGCATGTTAATGAAATTTGAATTCCGGCCAACATTGCTCCCAATATTTTTGAAATTTCTCCAGAGGAGGCAAAGGCAAAAAATTATCTTTATGAATTTACAAAGGTTAATCCCTGAGAATTAGTACGAATTGTTGAGTTTCCTACGATTATTACGGAGCCTTGTAGTGGAACTCATGTCAAGAGCACTAAAGAAATGGAACAAATTTACTTTTTAGATTTTGAGCGCAAGGCTAAAAGTATTGTGATTGATATGACGGCTAATTATGATTTTGCCCAACAATGATTTTTTGACAAACTGGTCACAAAAATCAAAACATTGGTAGATAAAATGCACCAATATCCCCAAATTGATTTTGTTGATATTACCGAAGAATTAATGGGCTTGGAAAAATCGTGAAATTATTTGAGTATTCGAAGAGTAAACGCTTTGGTAAATGACATTACCAAAAGAATTAACCAATTTGAAAAAGAACAGGTCAAATTAATCACTGCTGAAAGTCAAAATCCCGCTAATTGAAATCAGATTTCAAAAGGAGAATTTGTGTTTTGAGAAACTTCGAACCCAAATTTTACTAACAAAATTTTACTTCCTTTGGCTATTAACGAAGTTAAAAAAGCGAACCGACCTTTGGTCTTCTTAAATACCTTTGCATCCGGAGCGAACTGTATTTTGATTAAACCGGCATCCTTGGAAAATGATTTAAAAACTTTAGCGCAAAAACTTTTAACCAAAACTTCCTTAAAAGGTGGAGGACAACCAACCTTAATCCAAATGGTAAGTAATGAACCACTACCAAAACAAGAAATATACAAAATTTTTGAAAAATAAAATCAGCCTTGGCTAACCAAGGCTGATTTTATTTGGCTATTTTTAGTAACCTTTAGAATGATCTTTACCTTCCATGATAGCGACACCACCACTAGTTCCTAATCTTGAAGCACCTTTCTCAATCATGACCAAGGCGTCTTCACGATTGCGGACTCCACCAGCTGCTTTTACTTTGGCCTTATCTTGCACTACCGATTTCATTAAGGCGACACTTTCAGGAGTAGCTCCACCTTTATTGAAACCTGTCGATGTTTTAACAAAGTCGAGACCAGCTTCAAGAGCTAATTCACAGGCTTTAACAATTTCTTTGTCAGTTAAGAGGCAAACCTCTAGAATGACTTTCAAAATCTTTCCTTTTGCTGCCTTTCTCACTGCTTTAAAATCGTTTAAAACATAGTCATAATCACGGTCTTTCAAGGCTCCGATATTCATCACCATATCAATTTCATCAGCCCCTTCAGCAATGGCATCTTTAGTTTCACAAACTTTAGTAGCTGTGGTTTGAGCTCCCAAGGGAAAACCAATCACGGTGGTAATTTCAACATCAGAACCTGCAAGAAGTTTTTTTGCTAAAGCAATCCGGCTTGGATTAACACAAACTGTCGCAAAGTGATAATGTTTCGCTTCATCACAAAGTTTAGTAATTTCTTGCGCAGTGGCTTCTGGTTTTAATAAAGTTTGATCGATATATTTATTCAGTTCCATATTTTTTTCCTCTTCATCTAATTGGCTAACTTTTAAAAAGCAAAACTTAATTGCTCATCATTATTTAACGAGTCAGTGACTTCTAACTCTGTAAAAATCTTTAATTGGGTTTGCGTTACTTGAGTACGCGTTTTTAAATCATTTATTGATTGAAAAAGTTTGACTTCACGCGCCCTAACAATTGATTCGCCCACGGCAATACCAAGTGAGTCAATAACATTAAAGGGAGGGACAATCTTTTTCTTTCCCGATTCTTGGTCATCAATCACCAAGAATCGATCAGCTAAGGATTGGTTAAAGTCAATATTAGTTAATTCAATACCTCGGGCAAGCATTTCTAAAGCCACTTCCAAAGTGATGATTAAATCATTTTCTTTGGTTGAAGTTTGTTTTTGGTTAGCCTTAATTTCAAGTTCATTTAACCGGTCTTTGGTTTTTTGATAACCTGCCATGATAGTTCGTAATTCAAAGGCATCCGAACGTGTAGAGAAGAAAGTGGCATAGTATTCTTCAGGGTAATAGATTTTAAATCACGCAATGCGGTAGGCCATCAAAACATAGGCAGTCGCATGAGCTTTAGGAAACATGTACTTAATTTTTTGACATGATTCAACATATCATTTGGGAACGTTCTTGTTGGTCATTATTTGGATTCATTCTTCTTTCAAACCCTTTCCTTTTCGAACAGATTCCATAATAGTAAAGGCTAGATTTGGTTCTAAACCTTGACGTAAAAGATAAACCATAATGTCATCGCGACAACCAATCACTGTGGAAATATTAGCATGACCTTGGCGAATTAAACTTTGGGCATTTCCTAACCAAACATCAGTCCCATGTGATAAACCAGAAATCTGTACAAGATCAGCAAATGTTTTAGGGTGAGTATCACGAAGCATCCCCCTTACGAAAGGAGTCCCAAATTCTGGTAAACCGATGGCCCCGGTGGTCTCTTTATTAATTTGTTCAGAAGATAGTTTTAAAGCTTCTAATGATGAAAACAAAGAGTAAACCTGGGGATCATTCATAGGAATGGTTATCGGGTCAATACCGGTTAAGTTTCGCAGCATTTTTAAAGCTGTTGGATCAACATGACCAAGGACATCCATTTTCAATAAGTTATCGTGAATTGAATGGAAATCAAAGTGGGTTGTTTTTCAATCACTATTGAGGTCATCGGCCGGATAATTGACTGGTGTAAAATCCTCAATCTCATATTGTTGAGGTAAGATAATTACTCCACCGGGGTGTTGACCAGTCGTGCGTTTTACTCCGGTTGCTAAACCAGCGAGACGCTCTATTTCGACTTTACGATATGGTGTCTCAAGACCGTGTCGTTCTTCAAAAAAGTTTTTGACATAACCAAAAGCTGTTTTATCGGCCACTGTTGAAATCGTTCCGGCCCTAAAGACGTTGTTTTCACCAAACATTTGTTTAATAAAATCATGTGCACGAGCTTGATATTCTCCAGAAAAATTTAGATCAATATCAGGGACTTTGTCACCATCAAAACCTAAAAAAGTTTCAAACGGAATATCGTGGCCATCACCAAGTAATGGCTCTTGGCAGTTAGGGCAAATGGCCTTCGGCAGGTCATAACCACAAACAATATCCTTAGGAGTATCAAAGTTAGAATAGCAACAAATTGGACAACGATAGTGAGCCTTGAGTGGATTGACCTCAGTAATTTCACTAGCACGAGCGACGAATGAAGAACCAACGCTACCACGTGAACCAACTAAATAACCATCTTGAAGGCTTTGTTCTACTAACTTATGAGAAATTCAATAAATCACCGCAAAACCATGTTTAATAATTGAATTTAGTTCTAGTTCTAAGCGTTCTTCGACAATTTTTGGTAACGGGTTACCATAAAGTCGATGCGATATTTCGTAACATTTTTTGCGGAGTAATTCGTCGACGTTTTCGATTTTTGGATCATAGGTACCACTACGGACTGGACTAATGTCCAAATCAACCTCATTAGCAATTTTGCGTGGATTAGTTAAGACAATTTCTTTAATTAGTTCATTATCACCTAACCACTCAAAATCCTTTAACATTTCTACAGTAGTTCGCAAATGTTGGTCAGGATAATCGGTTACCCGGTGCTTAAAGTCATAGAGAGGATGGTTTGTTCCTCCCAGTCCTTTGGAATTAATGTAAACCTCGCGAATAATTTTCATTTCCGGATCTAAGTAATGAGCATCACTAGTAGCGACCACTAGTTTCCCGATTTTTTGGGCTGTTTCAATAATTACTTTCAAGGTTCGTTCAAGTTCAGTTGCGTCCAAAGTATCGTTTTGTAAAAGATTCTTATAAACACTTTTGGGTTGGACCTCAATGTAATCATAAAAGGCCATGCTTTTTGCTAACTGGTCTAATGTGCTCGTTCGTGCCAAATCAAATATTTCACCATTAACGCAACCACTTCCAAGCAATAAATTACCCTTTTGATGATAAGTGGCTAAGTCATCTTTAAACACCTTCGGTACCCCGAGAAGTGTCTTGGTATGCGACGTGGAAACTAATTTATATAGGTCTTTAATACCCGCTTGATTTTTAGCAAGAATGGAAACATGGAAGCCACGAGTTTTGACATAATTCATGTTTCGCTTCAAATTTTCTGGGGCAACCAAATTTCAATCTTCATCTTTAATTAGAGGAAGTTGTTGTTTGGCTTCGTTCCACATTCGCTCAAATACATCAGTCAAAACATCGGCATCGTAATCACCACGGTGAGCGACTCGTTCATCATAGATGATGCCAGTTTTTTTAGCAACAGTTCCTAACCGGTAATTTTTTAAATCAGGATAAAAAGCCCGGGCAATTGCTAAAGTATCGATAACAGTATTTGTTAAGGGTTCATAACCAAAGCGTTGGGCCAGGGCTTGAAGGAAAGTGAAGTCAAAGGTGGCATTGTGGGCAACTAAAATTGCCCCTTCGATAAGTGTCAAAATTTTTGGAAAAACCGCTTCAATGCTAGGGCAATTAGCAAGCATTTCGTCGGTAATTTTTGTTAATTCAATGGTAAAAGCTTTTAAAGGTTTAGTCGGTTTAATCAACCAATCAATACGTTCTCGAGTCCCAGTTTGGTAATCGTAAACCGAGGCCCCGAATTCAATCACTTCGTCAAACTCTGGCGATAATCCGGTTGTTTCTAAATCGAAAACTACATATTTTGCTTGGTTTAAAATATGCCCTTGTGGATTTCGGACATAATCGACCCCCCGATTCAAAACAACAAATTCAGAACCATAAATCAGTTTTAATGGATCTTTATTAATTTGTTTGCGTTGTTTATTAATTTGTTTAATTTTTTGAAAGGCTTCAGGGAAAACCTGCACATTAGTGTGGTCGGTAATGGCAATAGCTGGTCAATCTCATTGGTCGGCTCTTTCTAAATAATCACTCGCACTACTAACACCATCCATAGGTGACATTTTAGTATGAACATGAAGCTCAACTCGTTTATCATCTGTAGAATCTTGTCGAATTTTTTTGGTTTTTTGGATTTTCGTAAATCGGTCAATAGTAAAAGTGGTTTCGTTATCAAAAGTTGATCACCCAGTACGTCCACGGAGGGCTACTCAATCACCTTCTTGAATTGTTTCTGCTTGTGCTCCATTTTCTGGGATATCAAAAGCACATGTTTCTTGATCACGACCAAAGTAGGTCGCCTTAATTGATGATTTATAATCAGTGATGATTAGTGAATAAATTTGTCGACCTGTTTTTGATTTCCGAATTTCTAACTTACTCACTTCCCCATGTATAACAACATTTTGGGCATTTTCTTCTAAATCTAGAAGTGATTCGTAACTTTGGGTTCAATCATTAGATACTATTCTTTTCTTAAAGATTGGTTTACTAGATTGTCCTTCCGGAGTAATCAAGTTAGTTTGACTAACTTGATTCATTGTCAAAGATGTAGCTTGGTAGTTCTTTTCGATATCTTCTAACGGATCAGGGGCTTCACGAAGAGAACTTTTCACTTGCAATTGGTTTAAACCAATTTGATGAAGTTTATTTTCTAGATAGGTTAACTCGGATGCTAAGTTTTTTTCTTCCTTTTTATCATGGAAGAAGAATGTTAGCTCTTGGTTTTCGTGGTTAAATTGGCCATTACTAGCACTAATCAGCTCTCAACCCGGATTGAATAACTGCGATTTCTTATTTTTAATGAAATCAACATATTGTCACAGTGTAGTTTCATCAGTTAAAGACTTATCAATTGTGAATAAGAATTTAGTTTTTAGAATCGCCTTAGTTGAAGCATCAGCCAATTCTTCTAGAAATGAAAGAGGTAAAAAGTCAGTTGTTGCGATGTCAAAATAAACCTTTTTCTTGGCCTTATTACCGCGAGGCTTACTTGTTAAGGTACTAACCTTGAAAATATTTTTTGCTTCCTCAGTTAAAGGAATTTTTAAATCCTCAATAAATGTTAATAAATCTTTTTCCATTCTAGCCTCCAATTAAATCCTTGATTGTCACAATAATAAATAGTAAGAGCATAAAGCTCACGCCAACGGCCGTAATCCCAATTTTAACTTTAGAGTTAATTTCCTTTTTCCGCGCTTTTTCTCATCATGCTTCACAAAATTTATAACCATCTAAAGGTGGAAAGGGTAAAAAGTTGAACATGAAAAGATTAGCACTAATCGCCCCCATGCCTAATAAAAAACTAGCTGGAGTCGTCACGTTAGTGGTTTGAGAACTCCCCTTTACTAAGCCAACTGGACCACTCAGAGCATGAATATTTCCCTTGAATATTTGACCAAACGCCTTTAATAAACCTAAACTATCTTGGCCCACTTGGCGTCAACCAGCTCGATAGGCTTCTTGACGGGTTAGAAAATAACGTGTAGGAGCCATAATTCCTACGGTCGTATTTTTCCCTTGAATTTGTCAATCATCTGGTTTTGATAATTGGGTCCATTTGCCTGAACTTACTTGTGAAGATTTAACTTTATGATTTTGATAGTCGAAATTAAGGTAATTAAATTTAATGCGCAAATCTTTTTGTTCTTGATAAATATCTTTTTGGAAATTATCAATAAATTTATAAACAATGTTGCTATAAATCGGCAGTTGCTCAGCAGTGCCAAATTCTGCTTTATCACGAAGCTCACCCTTGGTATCATAAACTTCATAACCCAAAAGAATGTATCCCTGATCATCAATGTCTTCTTGGCCCTCTTGTTCTTTGATGAGTTTATATGCTATCCCTGTTGAAGCTAAACGTTGACCATAAAAACCCATATCGTTGGGTTTAGCCAAAGTAGCCATAAAAACTGTCGTCACGATTAAAATGGCAGTTCCCAAATTAACAAGTGGACCGGCCAAAATAAAAAGACTTCGCTTTCAGGTTGGCAACGCTTCCATCTTACGGTTTTCTGGTACGATTTCTTCTTCGCGACCTTTGGGAGGATCTACGGCTTCCATCGCAATGGAAACAAACCCCCCTAATGGTAAGAGGCGAATAGAAAACCAAGTCTCTTTACCTTTAAAAGTTAATAATCGTGGCCCAAACCCTAAAGCGAATTCATAAACATAGGCCCCACTTCATTTAGCAACACAAAAATGCCCCAGCTCATGGAGGGTAACAATGAAGAGCAAACTTCCTAAACTCAAAAGTAAAGTAAAAACAATGGTCATAGTGCTAAATCCTTATGGTGTTTATAATGATGGCAAACCTTAACAAGCAAAAATATTTTTCTTAATTATAGGAATGAGTTAAATAAACAAAGTAATAATAAAGAATAAGAAGAAAGTGAAGACAAATGAATCAAGACGATCTAAGACACCACCATGACCAGGAATCAGATTCGAAAAGTCCTTAATTTTAGCAGTACGTTTGACTAGACTAAATAGTAAATCACCACATTGGGCTCAAATGGTAATAACTAGAGTTAATAAACCTAAGAAAATACCAGGTAAGGCCGGATTGTGATTATTATTCATTAAACTTTGGAACGAAACAACGAATGGGCCCACTTGATGGTCAGGCACCAAATAAAAGGTTAAAACACTTACAATTGTGCCGATGATAAAGGCCATGGCACAACCAATAATAGCTCCTTCTCAAGTTTTCTTGGGACTAACTACGGGCGCCAACTTATGTTTACCTCAAAGCATTCCTCCGATATAACTAAAACTATCAGTTAAGATGACTGTGCCTCAGATTCAAATAATAGTCATGAAACCATATTTAGGCGCTAATTCACTTCCTGAACCGACAACTGCCAACGAAATATTAGAAAAGCCTTTCATGCCAAAGATAACCAATAAACCAAAAGCGGCTAGTTCCAAACCTTTGATAACCGATTTAGTTGCGGCAAAAGCACCGACAACCATCATTAAAATTATATAAACCAATAGGCAAAGCAAACTTTGTCACCAACTAAACCAATTAGCAATTTTTCAATCACGATAAATCGGAAAAGCAGTATTAGTTTGAAAAAATGGAAAAACAAAAAGACCGAGTGTCATGAGGATAACAATCGTTAAGTATCATCATTCCTTAATTCCAAATGCTCTTGTTAACTCATAGGTCATGGCAGCGGTAATGATGACCATGATGACGCAAAAGGCATAATTGGTTGCTGTTAAATTAACATTTAACTTTCATTCAGCCGCTTCTGTGGAGAGAATTAGTAAAACTAAAATCACTGCTAAAATCAACAATAGACCGAGTGTTGACAACAAGCGAATTTTTAAATTATTTCGTTGGTTGAGGTTCAATTTATTGGTGACAATTTTCTTTTTTGTAGGTGGCATAAGACTCCTTAAACTTTTCTAATTTTAACATTCTTTATAAAGTTCCTTTTTCATTTTCATTAACAAGGGAAACTAAAAAACAAAACACAACCCCGGTGTTTTGTTTTTTAGTTTTGAGGTTTAACAATAATGAGTTCACGGGGTGAACTTGTTAGCCGTTGTGAACCAGTATTGGTAATAAGAAAATCATCCTCAATTCTGACTCCACCAACTCCAGGAATATAAATTCCCGGTTCTACGGTAACAACCATCCCGGGCTCCAAGATGCTTTGCGAACTCGCATTTTCATAAGGTTCTTCATGAATTTCAATTCCCATTCCATGACCTAAGCCATGAGTGAAGTATTCACCATAACCGGCTTCTGAAATATAGTTAGCTACAGCGCGGTGGACATCACCAGCATTTTGGCCAGCTTTCAAAAGTGAAATACCTAAACTTTGTGCTTCAAAAACCGTTTCATAGATTTTCTTTAATTCTGGAGTTACATTGCCTAAGGCAAACGTTCTAGTTTGATCTGAGACATACCCATTGGCATAGCAACCCATATCCAAAGTGACCAAATCGCCATTTTCTAATAATTTATTAGTTGGAACTGCATGAGGTTTAGAACCATTTTGACCACTAGCCACAATAGTATCAAAACTTAATTTATCTGCTCCGTGTTTTAGGAAAGAATCACTTACAAATCTAGCTAAATCTTTTTCGCTAATTCCAGGTTTTACTCATTTTATAACATCTTGGAAAACAGCGTCGGTAATGTCGCAAGCTTTTTGAATTTGAGCTACTTCTCAATCGCTTTTGACTTCGCGTCATTTTTCAGTATTGACAGGCACTAAATGTTGTTTAGGAAGTAACTTCGTTCAATTTTCAAAGGTGACATAAGTCACTCAATCACTTTCAAAACCAAGTTTATTAATATTTTGACTTGCTAAAATCTGAGCTATTTTTCTTCATGTTTGGTTATCTAACAGGACAATTTTATCAATATTTATTAACGATTTATTTTCTCTAGCAGCTGTAATATAGCGACCATCCACAAATAGATAATTTTCTTCTGGAGTTACCAAAATGTAACCTAACGATGAAGGAAAATGGGAAAACCAGTAACGGTTTTGTGGAGAATAAAGGAGCATAGCCTTCAAATCTTTATTTGCTAAATTCGCTTGGATTATTTTTTTTATCATCGATTTTGATCCTTCTTTACTTAATTTAATTATTAATATTTTAACGATTTTCTCTAGGAAAAGACTAAATAAAAACTCACATTCATTTCTAAGAAACAAATGTGAGTTAAAACAAGGTTCGACCTGAAGGGCGATTATTTTTTTTGTTTATGAGTGGTGTGTTTATTGCATTTTGCACAATATTTTGAAACTTCGATTTTTTCTTTCTTTTTATCGTTTTTCGCAACATAGTTTTCGTCTTTACAATCCACACATCTTAGAATTATTCCTTCACGCATTCTTGTTCACCTCGGCTTTAAATTCTTTAATTTACTCTTTTAAAGATATCATATTTTACTCTTAGAATCAAGGAAGATTTTTGTGTGGGTTCAGAAAGTATTTTTTATAGTAAAATCTTAAGGTATATTTAATAAAAGTTAGTTTAAAAATAATATTTTATTAATTTAAATCTGAATGTAAGGGGTTATGACCATGAAGAAAATCTTAACAGTCCTAGGAAGTCTAGTTTTAACTACGACCTCGGCCACATTGGTTGTGAGTTGCGGAAGTAAGAATACAGAGTTCAACCAATTAATGAAAGTGGTTAATAACACAAAGGGAACTTATGATAATAATAATTTTCCTAACCAAAAATCGAGTGCTAGTGTAATTTACTTAGGAGCGAAAGATAACGCCGCTTCGCAATCATTTGAAGCTGCTTTGAAACAAGCTTTTAGTGCTGATTCGCTTGACCAAGCAGAAAAGAAACTAAGCCAACCAGGGTCAGTAACCCAAACCTCAACTTATGAACGTTCTATTCGATTAGACCAACCATCGGCGACTAACTCTCTTGTAACTTTTATTCCTGATACGGTAGATAACGATTTGCAAACCTCGACTTTTGTCAAAGTTCAGTTTGTGGACCAACCAGGTTTGTCAGAGTTATTTTTTGATGCCACTTTCCAAGGTTTGGCTGAAGGAACATACGTTTTTAGTCAAACTGATAGCGACTTTTTAAATAATCATTTTTCTGGAGACTTCCCTGCCAATCTTAAAGTTAAGTTGCAAGGTTTTACTACCTCATTATTGACTAATGATGGTTTGGTAAGTAGTTGACAAAACGCTTTAGTTAACGGTTGATTTAACGAAAGTAATGCTGACCGCGGCATTCGTCAAGTAACGGTTGATACTAGTGGCAAGAATGCTGGAAGAATTACGGAAATAAAAGCTGAGTTGCCATTTTATGGCATCAAGGGGACAGATAGTGGGATATTATCGAATGCCTATACTTATGCAAAACCTCAATTAACTTTTAAAGCTTTCACAGTTGATAAAGTAAGTGATTATTGGAATAACGAAGTTTTTAAACAATTACTAAATGATTACATTCGTCCTGATTTAATTCAACAAGCGGCAGCTAATTCTAATTCAAGTGAAAGTTTTCCTGAACCAGACAAAACTCGCGGTGACAAAGAAATCTTTAAACAAAGAGTAAAAAACGCTGATGCTATTTTAGGGAAAATAAAAGAACAAAAAGGTCCCACATTTTTAATTATTAAAAATGGTCATCTAATTGCTATGCAAAATGGTTGAAATACTTACAAAACATTTAACGGTGAAATTCAAGGCTCACCAACAATTGAAAATAATGGAATGCCTGATTTAATGAGCTGAGTTGGTTCACTTGCCAAAATCTTTAGCGAGTCAACAAATTCACGTTTCCAAGATAATAACCAATTTATTACCACGAGTTTTGCCACTACTAATTGAGATCCTGAAAAAGATGGCAAATCTAATTGAGATCCTGAAAAAGGGCTACCTAAATAATCATTCAAATGAATCAAACCTCTCCGGAGGTTTTTATTTTGTTCAATTATACTTTATGGTCTTCTGAAGATAAAAAAACACCTTGTTGGTTAACAAGGTGTTAGTTAATTTTCACTGGTCCCCAAGGCCGGACTTGAACCGGCACGGGAGTTGATGCCCGGTGGATTTTAAGTCCACTGCGTCTACCATTCCGCCACTTGGGGAGATATAAGATGGTGACTCGTCGGAGATTCGAACTCCGGACCCACTGGTTAAAAGCCAGTTGCTCTACCGGCTGAGCTAACGAGTCAATATAATGGCTGGGCCAGCAGGATTCGAACCGGCGCATGAAGGAGTCAAAGTCCTTTGCCTTACCGCTTGGCTATGGCCCAATATATGGTGGAAGGGGAGGGATTCGAACCCCCGAACCGAAAGGAAGTGGGTTACAGCCACCCGCGTTTAGCCTCTTCGCTACCCTTCCAAAAAATAAATGGTGCTGACTATAGGAGTCGAACCTACGACCTATTGATTACTAGTCAATTGCTCTACCAACTGAGCTAAGTCAGCATTATGCTCATTTTTGAGTACCTAACTAGTATACCGTTTTTTAGGTCTCTAAGTCAATACTTTTGTGAATGTCTTTTTCAAAAAAACACTCTCTTATTATGCTCTCTTTTTGGTTAATTTTCAAGAGTAAAATGTAGAAAATATTACTAGCTACCAATAATATCAAAGGGAAAATTATTAAGAATTTTATGGAAATCAAGTCAATAGCTATCTTCAAAAACTTGTTATTCCTTATGTACAAACTAGTGATATATATTTAGCAACCATCAACCCAAGATTTAAAGATGTTTTGATTAAATCATTAAGTGAAGAAACATAAACAAAAGCCAATAATCAGGAGATTGATTAACTAATGTCGCCTAAGAATAAAAACAATATATCATTCTAACTTCTTAATTGCAATAAACCAAGAAAAATATATTAAAAACTACGCCGTTAGTAGTGTTTTATTATTTACTCAGTCAATTAATTTAATAAATTAACTTATTTCATCAGTGAAGGATTTATAATGGTTTAAGTAGAATAGGAAAAGGAATAAGAAAAACAAAATGAAAAAATTATTATCAATTTTGGGAGCTGTTGGCTTAATAGCCACTACTAGTGCAACTGTTGTTTCATGTGAAAAGAAAGAGAACAACAATGGTGATAAAGTTAGTGACAAAGAACAAGCTATTGAAAATTTAAAAAAAGAAATTAGCAAATCAAGAGAAATTTTAGATAAAAACAAATTAACTCATGAAGAAAATGCCCGGGATTTATTCTGAGATATTCAAAAGGTAAAACCGTTAGTAAATAGTAAAGATGTTAATGCTGAGGTATTGCAAATTGCTCAGAAATTATTAGAATGAAAAACTAACAAAATTGTTTTCCAAGACGAATTAGATTGTACTTCTCATGAACCAGCTATTAAAAAATCTGGCAAATATGAGTTAACACGTATGATTAGTTGAGGATATCAACAACTTTTTGAATCATTAACTAGCGAATTGAGCGAAAATTCTTTAAAAGGGGAACTTGTAGAATTCTTGGAAAAAGCTATTGTTAATGTTCAAAACGATAAAAAAGATGATGATTATCGCAGTGATTCCAGGTTATTGGAAGAAAACATTAATAAGTTTATAGCTGAACAAACTAAAATTGAAGAAGCAAATAAGTCTGAAATAACTAGCATAACAAATAAATTAGAGGCAGTACTTACAAAGTTAAATAACAAATTATTAATTTTTATGCCTAATGATCTTAAAGAAACTGATACATTTGAAAATCTATTAAATGACTTTATAATTAGTGAACTAAAAGAAGTTCAATATGAAATACCTAAAAACTATAGTTTTTCATCAGATAATTTGCCAAATCCTAAGCTTATCACAGACAAAGGACTACACACCGATGAAGATGTAACACTTTTAGTTAAACAAAATGAAAAAATTGTTTTTGAAAAAAAAGATGTTCGTTTAATTTTCAGTGGAATCGATGATAACATTAAAGATCCTGATGTTAAATAATTAACCTCTAATAAAAAACCAACCTCTCGGTTGGTTTTTTATTACTTAATCAATTACTTTAAATAAATCTTTTACGCTTTTTTTCTTAGTTTTAGGATTGGCCTTTGCTGCCTTTTTGGCTTCAATTTTTTTCTTTTCTTTCGGTGTTTTTTTCAAAAATTTTAAACTATAAGTTGGTTCTTTATCTTTCCACTTTGCCATATTGGCTTCAACTTCATGTTGGACATTGGCGGTAAGTTTATCAGTACTTAAGGAAATATGCTTTTGGGGCATAATTGGTTTACCGAAAATAACCTTTACCTTAACTATTTTTGGACGATTAGGATCAAAAATCATATGCGACCCGATAATTGTGACAGGTACGATTGGAGCGTTGGCCATTTGTGCTACTTTCATTGAAGCTGGTTGGAATTTGTTAACCTTATCAGCGCCACTTCTTGTTCCTTCAGGGAAGATTACAAGACTTCGCTTATAGTCAACCACAAGGTCCTTACCTTCTTGGAAAGCTTCTAAAGCACTTCTTGGTGATTGGCGATCCAAAGGAATAGTATCGATAATATTCATGAAGTGTTTCATTTTTTTATCTGTTCAAAGTTCCTTTTTCGCGATGAAAGCTAATGGTTGTTGTAAATCAAAGTCATTAATGGCGATTAAGAGAGCTGGATCAAAATTTGATTCATGATTGGGGGCCAAAATAACGCCTCGATCTAATCAGTTTTCAATACCCTCAACCTTGATATCGATGTTCATTGCTTTGATTAAACGTCCGACCGCTTTCTTAGCCCAAAGGTAACGATATTCTTCAGAATAAGTATTTGGGTCCTTTTGGTTTTTTTTGCTTATCTTCCGTGCTTTTCTTTTGATATCTAAAAGGCCTGGTCAAAGATAAAGAATTTTTCCTTTATCAAAGTAAACCTTATCTTTCGGTTTTGTATCAGTATTGATGTTTTCATTTTTAGGGTTAGCGTTAGCGTTGGCCATGATGATGATTAATCCTTTCCAAATATTCAATTTTAAATTCTGGTTTTTTGATGGTTCTTGCTAATTGAAACTCACTTAAATCAAGCGGCACAATCTTTAGACTTCCTTGGTAAGGGTGGAAGATGGTGGTACGAATCACTTGGTCAGCGTAAGGCAAAAAAGTGGCAAAAACTTGGTTTCCTCCAATGACGTATAAGTCTTGGTTGCGTGAGTGTGCAAAAAGAGAAACTACTGCGCTTATGTTATCAATAAACTGAAGGTTTTTCAAAGGTTCAGGGACTGATGGTGGCAAAGTTGATGTTAAAACATAGTTAAACCGGTTTTTCAGGGGTTTATTCCCTAATGACTCAAAAGTGTTTCTGCCCATCAAAATTGTTTTATTCTTGGTGGTATTTTGAAAGTGGGCCATTTCTTCAGGAATTCGTCATGGTAAACGATTTTTATCACCAATTACACCTTCTTGGGTTTGCGCTCAAATCATTTTAATCATTAAACTGCCACCATTCCTTTAATTAAGGGGTGCGATTGATAATCAACAAGTTCGATATCTTCGAACTTGACATCAAAAATACTTGCAAAAGGTTTAATCGTGATTTTTGAAAGTGGATAAGGCGGACGAGTTAGTTGTAACTTTACTTGATCAAGATGATTTACATAGATATGACCATCACCAATTGTATGCACAAAAGTTCCGGCTTCTAAACCACATTCCTGAGCTACCAATTGAAGAAGAAGCGAATAAGAAGCAATATTAAAGGGCACTCCTAAAAACATGTCGGCGCTACGTTGGTAGAGTTGTAAATTTAAAGTTTGTCCGTTATTAGAAACATAAAATTGAAAGAAAGTATGACACGGTGGGAGAGCCATTTCGGAAATTTCTTGAGGATTTCAACAATCAACAATTAAACGTCGTGAATTAGGGTTATTTTTAATCCCAGCAATTACTTCTTTTAATTGGTCTACACCATTAGAATTTCTCCATTGGTGACCGTAAATAGGACCTAAATCACCAAATTGAGCAGCAAACTGGTCATCATTTTTAATTTTTTCAATATATTCCAACTGACTTTCCCCGTGGTAAAAGTCAGTTTTTTTGTAACGTTCAAAGGCCCATTCATTTCAAATCCGAACATTATTTTTGACAAGATATTGAATATTAGTGTCGCCAGCTAAAAACCAAAGTAATTCGTGAACAACACCTTTGAAAAACACTTTTTTTGTTGTCACTAAAGGAAAACCTTGTTGCAAATCATATTTAGCTTGTAAACCAAAAACAGAAATAGTATCAATCCCGGTACGGTTGTTACGTAATTCTCCTTCGGTTAAAATTTTCTCCATTAAATTTAAATATTGTTTCATTTATTGTCACCTCAAAGCTATTGCTACTGAATAATGTTTCTCGTGAGAAATTGAAATTGCGATTGATTCAAAGGGGGAAGTAAGGATTATAGGGCGATCATTTCGATAGCCAATTTCTAATTGAGAAAAAGGCAGCCTTTCTTTTTCATCAAGCACCTTATAAATGGCTTCCTTAGCTGCCCAACGACCGGCACAAAACTCTTTTTTACGACCTAGATCTTCAAATTTTTGGTATTCTTCAAGTTCGTGAAGAGTAAGAATTCTTTCTAAAAAAACTGGTTTTAAATCTAACCGGGAAATTTCCAGAATATCAATACCGACTCGTGGGTTCATAGAAGTAGGGCCTCCTGTTAGGGCTTAATTTTTTATCTTACTCTTGTCATTCTAAACTAAGAAAAACAGAAAAAGTGGGTTTAAAAAATATCGTGAAAAAATTTTATATCCGCAAAAATTATTTTGTCGGGAATTACGGGTTTTAAAAATAAGTAATGATTGTTAAAATGAAAACATTATTAATATTAGTAGAAGTTTTTGAAGATTTTCTACTAAAAGACATAAGAGAGGTTAACAAAAAGAATATGAAATTGCCAGAAAATTTTAAACTTTTGGTTTCAGAGCAAGAACTTAAAGAAGCGATCAAAAACCTAGGAGCTCGTCTTAATCAAGAATATGATGAGTTATCAGTTGTGGGCATTATGAATGGATCAGTTTTCTTTTTCGCAGATTTGATGCGTGAATTAACAATGCCAATTAAAATGGATACAATCGTTGCCTCAAGCTATAGCGGGACAAGTTCGACTCAAGAAGTAATTTTTAGTAAAAAAATCACCAAACCGATTATTGAGGGCCGTGAGGTCATCATTGTCGAAGATGTTATTGACACTGGGCTAACCTTAACAGAAGTTTATAAATATTTATTAACTTTGAAACCCAAAAGTTTACGCATCATCACTCTTTTTGACAAGACTCCTTGTCACCCAAATTTTCCTTACCCTTATGAATCGATTTTCAAAACCGATGACAAGTTTTTAGTTGGTTATGGCTTTGAAGTCGATGACCTTTACCGTCAATTACCGAAAGTGTATTATATTGACCAAAAATAACCCCTTTAATAATAATTTTTTATTGCATGATTATTAATTTATCAAAATCAATTGTTGTCAAACTATTTAATTTCAAACAAAGCATTGGTTTGCTATGAGAAATATTAACATCATAAATAATTGGTAATGGTTGCCCATTAAGTACTTCAATGAGAACGTCAATTGGTTGGCGCTCTGTGTGAAAATCTTGAAATTGATGATGAGTTCCAAGAATAACAGCGCGTACTTTATCAAAAATGCCATTTATTTTTAAAAAACTAAAGTATCTTTCCACTTCACTAATTGTTTTTTCAGCATCTTCAATAAACAAAATATCTTGATTAGTAAACACTGGCGCATATTCTGAGCCCCAAATACCCATAAGTGTTGAAAGATTACCACCTTTGACAATCCCTGTGATAGTCTGATGGTGGTTTTTATTTTTTACTTGTCATGTATTCGTAACTATTTTACTAGGGGCTTTGATAGTAACTCAATTAGGACTTGTTTCATAAAGAAAACCCGAATCAGTCAAAGGCATATGGCGATGAAATAAGTTTTGGTAAGCCATTTCTTGCAAAAAAGGTTCTCATTCACCAAAATTGGGTGTTAAAGCCGGACCATAAAACACTTTGACCTTGGGACACTTTTGTGCAACGGCATTTAGAAGGGCTGTTGTGTCTGAAAAACCAACGATTGCTTGAACATTTTCGTTAATTAACTCGTAATCCAAATATGGCAAAATCGCATTAGTGTTATAGCCACCAATGTTGGCCATTAATCAATCTAATGGTTCTTTCACAAGGTTGTTAATTTCTTGGGCTCGACTCTGGATTGACCCAGATCTATAAAAATCCCGACTTTTAAATAAATTCCCAACAATAACCTTGTGTCCTTGTTTTTCCAAAAAACTAATTGCGTTTTGACTACGTAATGGAAACAAACTACTAATCGGGGTTGAAGCGGTAAAAATGCCAATTTTCATAAACCAATCCTTTAAATTAATTTGGTTAATATTATGACAAAAAGTCGTTGGTTTTGAAACTGGAAACCAGTATAATTGGCAAGATGTACTGAAAAAATAATTCTAAATTTGTCTTATTTTTCATTGCAATATTTAGGAAGAGGCCTTAATGGAAGTTAATAATCATCATTTATCTCCGACAACAAAACAAAAATTTAGTTTTCGGAAATCAAATTTTTTGGGTATTTTTAATGCTGTTGCTGATTTAAAAGCAACTAAAAAATCATTTAAATGGTTTTTGTTATGTGGTTCAATTGTTATTTTAATCTTCAACTTTTTAAGTTTAAATAATGAATATGGCACGATGTTTTTACCATTACAAAAATATCGTTGAGCTCTAGCTAATGATACAGTTTTTGGTGCTGCTGGTAATCAAAAGGCAGCAACCGCAGTGGCTATCCTTTATTCTTTATCAGGAATAACTTCAATTACAGGTTTATTAGCGGTTGGGATGATTGTGACAGGAGCTACTTCACAATTCTTTTGGCAAGTAATTCATTCAACATTCTATGGTTTGTTTGCTTTATCGGTGGGTTATGTTGGTGATGTTCTGATGAATATTATTTTAATTCTTGGTTGTCCTTTAGGATGATTCCTCTTTACGTTTAAGGGTCATTCGGCAATTAAAAACGACCGTCATTCCTGAGGTTATAATTTATGATTTGCTTTGGGGATAATGATTGTCACTGGCTTAGTAGTCATGATGTGATATTGAGCTATTCCTGGAGCCTATGAAATGATTTTCAATAAGGATTACCAAACTATTAGTTCAAGTGAATTGCATTGACTTGATGCTTTAGCCAATGGAGGCAATACAATTGGTTATGCGTTGCAACTGGTTAATTCCTCAGCACAATTCTTTGTTTGGTTCTTTGTGGATATTTTAAAGTTCTTAAAATTTACTGGGATTGCACCTAATACTTTATCAATTACCATGTTAATTCAATTTGCCATTTGGTTTACAACTGACTTTGCGGGCATGTACAACCATAAATTTAAATTTTGGTTACATCCCGAAATTGACGCAAGCACCATTCCTAATCTCAAAGTTAACGAGAATACAAAACCCTTTTAAAGTCACTAAAAAAATAGCCAGTTTCTTTCATTTTGAAAGAAACTGGCTATTTTTTTATTTGCTAGTAACACTTAGTATTGTATTAATATAATAACGAGACATTTTATTAAAATAAGGAGAATAAACAATTATGCATAAGTTTGTCTTATCAAGTTTAGCATCATTAGCAATTGCCCCTATTAGTACCTCTTTTTCCATGGTAAGCTCCCAACTAAATCAGGAGTCGTCGACCTTAAATTATCAAATGTATCAAGAAGACAATAAAACATCCCCTTCACTACTTAGTGAACCTAGTAATTTAGCAAATAATACTGAGTATAGATTATACCTTGATTCAAGCGGTGATAAATTAACCTATAAAGAAAATGCAATAGATCAAAATTTAGGTTATCAATCTAAGGATATATGGTACGATTTAGAAATTCTGATTGCCATTTATAATTTCGATGACTTTAGTGTCACTACTAAAAGCGAATTAATTACAAAAATAGGCTCAAAGTTTAGCCTTGATTATTATTATGCTTTTAATATGTGAGACTCGTGAAAAGGTTGAAGATATAACGGCGGTAAAAATGTTGACTTAAAAAAAGATTCTTCAACAATTACATTAGCTACAGAAGCCCATACTGATGAAATCCACTTTGAAAAAGCCAGTTCTGGAACCGAAGCTTCAAGAATACAAATAAGGCAACAATGATCTAACAAAGAACTAAAAATTTTCCTAAGACTTAGTGTCTAGTATCATTGAAAAAACGGAAGTGTAGTTCATCATGCCGCCTTAACCAAATTTAGTCTAGAAAATATGAATAATGCTAATTCCTCAAAATTAAAATATGGTCATTTTTCAAACAAAATAGTAGCTAAGGAAAATTTAAAGGAACCAGAATCATGAATTTCTCTTGCCTCTTTATTTAACAACGCTAGAGATATTAATAACCGCTGAAAAAAAGATGGATGATCTTGAGCTCTTCCGATTTCTTCATCTTTTTCAGTCTCTGGTTTAATATATTGTACTAATGCTACTGGCATTGCACAAATAAATCTTGTAACAAATAAATTTATTATGCGAGATTTATTAACCGTTGCCGCCACTGGCGTTGAAATGACAGGAGCCCTTTTATTAATTCATAGTATAAATGGCAATCAAATCGAATCAAAAATGTATTATGTGGATATCTACCTTGAAAAACATTACATTGCCATAGCCACTATTCCAGTTTCAAGCGGCTGCGGCTTGATTGGTTACGCCGGCGTTGCTACCTTGTCGTATATGTATCAAGAATAAAAGATAAGGAAAACGAGAATGAAACTTGAAATTAGAAATTTAACAAAAAGCATTAAGCAAAAAGTTATTTTAGAAAATATCAATTTAGCATTTGAAACTGGGAAGTATTACGGCTTTTTAGGGAACAATGGTGCTGGTAAAACGACATTATTAAAATGCATATTTAATGAATATGAATATCAAAAAGGCCTAATAACTTTGGATGGTCAAAAAATTGCAGCAAATGATTTTAACAAAATGTATTATTTTTCCGATAATAATGATTTACCTAAAAATATCTCAATTTACGAATTTTTACAAACACAATATTTATTTAACAAAGGCAATTTAACTTGTTTTGATCTTTGTTTATTAGAAAAGAACGATTACTTCAAAAATTTGGATTTGAAAAAAACAACCATTGGTTCCTTATCTAGCGGACAACAAAAAATGGTTTCGTTATTAGCTTGTAAAATTTTAGATCCTCAAATCATTTTCTTTGATGAGCCCACAACTAACCTTGACATTTCTAATAAAGAACTAATAATTAACGAAATTCAAAAAATTAACATCTCTAATAAAATTATTGTCATAATCACCCATCTGGTTGAAGAATTTAGCAACCTCTTTGATGAAATCATCATTTTAAATAATAAAAGTATTGCTTACCAAGGATCAACTACTGGAGATGTAAAAGCCAAATTTTTGGAAATTATTAATCATAGGGAGGTGGTTGAAAATGCTTAAAAAAGAAGTTCAGACAACTAGGGAGGCTAATAGATGGTTGCCTAGTAATAATGACCGTATAGTTAAGGTTAATAGTCCAAAAATGGTTTATTTAGGACTTCGATTTAAACGATTAGTAGAAACTAAATACTTTATAACTATGGTTGCATTACTTTGTATTTTTCTTTTTACTTTTGGTCTAGTTTTTGGTATTGGTCTAAACAAAGTTGTTAATCATACAAACATTACTCTTATTTATATATTGGAAATAATGATGCTTTCAATAGTCAACATTACGTTAGCCATTTATTGCATTTGGAAATTGTTTTATGATGACAATAATGACGGAGTGACTAAATTAGAGGCCAGAATTGGTTTACAAAAATCATTTATGTATTTTTATCGCTTAGCCATCTTAACGATTTTGATTTCGTTTTTTTTAATTATTGAATATACACTTTTGGCCATTTTCTATGCTGCCACTCATAATAAGCAACCTATTTTCTCCTACCGATTATTTCTTTCCCCATTTAGTTGGCTTGCTTTTATTTCATTTTTTACTACTTTCATCGCCCTTTTCATTACAACAATTTTTAAATCTAGATTTACAATTATTTTTTCTACAATTATTTCTATAGCCCTTTTATTTGTTTCATCAATTTCTGGAAATTTTATTTCTAATAAGGTTAAGTTAAATAACCAAAATGATATTGTCTTAAACCAACAAAAAAAATCTTTTGAACAATCATCCATATTTAGTTCATTAATTGAACTAAATATGGATGATTCAAGCTATTTGAGTGTTGGATTTAAATTTAATAATTATTTTAATTTTTATCAAAACTTAAAAATTGATAACGAATCTATAGACGGTTATAAACTTTTAAGTTTTTGTAGAGAAGTTTATGATAATAACTTATCTGATTCAGATAACCTTGAACTGTTCATTAACGGAATTACAGAAAATATCCTATTTCAAAATCTAAATAGCAAATTAATTAAAATAAATAATCTTTATGTTGAGACAAAGGATAATAAACTCTTAATAAAATTACTTCAGGATGCTGGGGATTTTATCCTAATAAAATATAGTGAAATTTTAAGCAATACTTTTATATATAACGGATCTTCGAAATTTGCACTAAATGACAATATTACTCAAGTGCAAAAAGATTTCTTTAATTATACTTTTCAAGTCTTTTTAAGTTGTGAGAAGGGTCTTGAAGTTAATATTCTTGAAAGTTCTGAAATTGATTTGTTAGATAAATTTAATTCAAAGATGCAAAAAAACGTTCGCTTGAATCCGCTTTATCAATTAAATTTAATGCTTTTCGGAGCCGGTTATGATTTTGAATTAGATAACATAATTAATCATTCAAGACCATTATTTAACCAAGCTCTCAATATCACTTACAATCTTAAGTTTGAGGAAGTGAATCATCCACAAGATCCATCTGACATTCCGAGAAAGTGGTTAGTACTTACTCAAGTTAAACATAAACCCACAATTAACATTGGTCTTTTAACCACTATCAACGTTCTGATTTTTATCCTTCTTTCCTCTCTTATGTATTTTGGGTATAAAATCCGTAAGTAATGACTAAGAAATTACAAAAGGGACCTTTATATCATCTTTGCTTTATTTGTCAAAACCGCGTATAATAATAAAGTTCGAATATGACTAAGAGCAAGCTGGAGAGCTTGCTTTCTTGTTGATTAGGAAGGAAATAATGAAAAATTTTGCGGTTATTAAACCAGAAGTAGAAAAACTGATTACTCCAGCTCTTGAAACTTTAGGTTTAGAAGTTTATGAAATTAATGAAACCCATGATTATGAAGGTGATGTCTTACAAATTCTTGTTGATACATTGCCAACCAATTCAAAACAATTAGATTTTGATTTATTAGTCAAAGCAAACGAAACGATTTCGAATCTACTCGATACCTTACCAGGACTTCAAGATAATTATCTTTTGGAAGTAGCTAGTGTTGGTTTAGAAAAACCGATTCGTTCTGAATCAGAATTAAAAAGAGCCGTTGGTAGTTATGTTCAAATTACTTTTAATAAACTACAAAAGAAAATGACAACCAATATCTTAGAGGGGACCTTAAAAGAAAGCCCAGAAGCAAACGGGACTTTCAGTTTACATTTCTTTATAAAGGGTCGTCCCCAAACAGTAGTTTTTGAATGAAAAGATGTTGCTCATGCGCAGTATGCAGTTAAATTTTAGGAGGTTAAAACAAAATGATTAATAGTGCCACTTTACTCGAGGCAATGGAAGATATCACTGCTGATAAAGGGATTAGCAAAGCCATTGTAATTGAAGGATTAAAAGAAGGTTTCCAAAAGGCTTATGAAAAATTCTTCGATACTGAAGCTCGCCTAATTGTTGAAATTAATGAAGTTAATGGTGATTTTCGTACGTTTCAAGAACTAACGATTGTTGAAGAAGTTGAAGATGATTGGTTAGAAGTAACTCTTGAGGACGCTAAAAAAATTGCTGGACCGCATGTTCAAATCGGCGATGTTATCCAAAAGGAAGTTTTATTAGAAGAAGACTTTTCACGTTTAGCCGTTTACCAAGTTCGTCAAATTTTACAACAAAAAATTAAAGGTGCCGAACGTGCACAAATTTATGAAAAGTTCATTGATCGTGAACACGAAATTTTACGTGCCAAAATTACCGGCATGAATGAACAAGGAACTTCTTATTTAATTGATATTGAAGGAACACAAGTTTCTCTATGAAATAAAAAAGTTATTCCTGGCGAAAAATTTACGATTGACCAGTATATTAATGTTTATGTTGAAGAAGTAGCTAAGGAAAGCCGTTTTTCACAAATCATGGTGTCACGTACTGCTCCTCATTTTCTTGCTCGTTTATTAGAACAACAAGTTCCCGAATTAAAAGAGGGCTTAGTTGAAATCAGGGGTGTCGCTCGTGAACCTGGCCAACGTGCTAAAGTGGCCGTAATGTCAAATGATCCTAATGTTGATCCTGTCGGAGCCATAATTGGACCACGTGGAATGCGTATTAATTTGGTTTCGCAAGAACTAAAAGATGAAAAAATTGATGTCATTGCTTTTGATGAAAATCTAGAACAATTTATTATGAACGCAATGGCTCCTGTCAGAGTCATTTCAATTACGCTTGATCCAGAAACTGGCGAATGTGATGTGGTTGTGCCTAATCAACAACTTTCACTCGCAATCGGTAAACGAGGAATGAGTGCTCGTTTAGTGGCTAACCTTGTACAAAAACATATTAATATCATGTCTTATGACCAAGCATTATTGAATGGCACCGAAATTTTTTGAAATGGAAACATTAATGAAGAAGAATTGAACTCTGATAGTTTTCTACAAAATACGCGTCACCGCCGTCGCGAAAGTACACATCTACCTTATGAGGGCCACCCAACCTACCGTAACGAAGAAATGGATTTAGAAGCCTTAAGAGTTTTACAAGCAGAAATCCAAGCTTCACAAACTGTAGATGAACCAGAAGAAAAGCCAGAAACGGGAGCTACTTTTGAAGAAACTGATACAACAGACTTGGAACTTGACGAAATTCAAAAAAACTTGGCTGCTTTTGATGATTTAGAAAACTCATTTAATGAAGACTCTGAAGCAGAAGAACCGACTTTAGATGAAGAGTATGATGACTTCTACGACTAAAAAAAAGGCCGACAAACGACCCAATTATCGCAAGGATTTGGTGACAAGAACCAAACTTCCTAAAGAAGCATTGCTTCGCATCGTTAAACAAAATAATGGTGAAATTCATCTTGATTGGTTTCAGAATTTACCTGGTCGAGGAGCTTACATTGCTAAGGATCTTCAGGCCTTGAAAGTTATGGCGCAAAAAAATTTATTGGCGCGTGCTTTTAAAATGAAAATCAATCCTGAAGTTTACCAACTTTTAGAAGTGGAGTTTCAAAATGGACCACAATAAAGTGCAAAAGGCTTTAGGTTTAGCCAAAGGAAGTAATAAACTAATTTATGGATACCGACTTTTCTCGGCTTTTGCAACCATGAAATTGCGATTGGTTATAATTGCCCATGATATGGGGCCAAGTCAAAAAGAAAAACTAATCAACCAATGTCTTCATTACAAAGTTCCTTATGATGCTACAAATTTTAGCCGCGAAGAACTAGCCCACGCTACAGGGATGAAAACTCTTGTTGCCGTCGGAGTGGAAGACGAAAACATTTATCAATTAATCAAAAAATATTTTTAATCAGGAGGTTGGAATGGGAAAACCCGTCGACAAATTTAAAAAAAACCACCAAGGTGGTAATAAAAAACAAAATACTAAACGCTTAAAACAACAATTAAAGGAAGCTCCCAATGTGGGAGTTATTGACGGAGTTTTTGTTTATTCTCAACCACTGACGATTGCTGAATTTGCTAAAAAAATCGGTAAAAACGTTACTGAAATCATTAAATACTTTTTTAATCAAGGGTTAATGATTAACCAAAATATGGTTTTAAGTGAAGAACAAGTCGGAGAACTAGCCTTAGAATATGGTTTCGATTTTAAAAAAGAAACTAGTTTAACTAAGGAAAACATCTTTGAACAACTTGATGAAGAAACTGATAGTCCGGAGTCACTTCAAGATAGACCGCCTGTTGTTACTATTATGGGTCATGTTGACCATGGGAAAACAACTCTTCTTGATGCTATTCGAGATTCAAATGTGGTCGGTCATGAACATGGGGGCATTACTCAAGCGATTGGAGCTTACCAAATCACAACTAAAGTGGGTAAAAAAATTACGTTTATTGATACTCCGGGTCATGAAGCTTTTACAGAAATGCGTAGTCGTGGAGCCAATGTAACCGATATTGTTATTTTAGTGGTCGCCGCTGATGATGGAGTGATGCCACAAACTGAGGAAGCAATTGACCATGCCAAACAAGCGAATGTGCCAATTATTGTCTTTGTTAATAAAGTTGATAAACCGGGGGCAAATATCCCGAAAATTAAGGCAACTTTAATGGAATATGGTCTAGTAGCAGAAGAATTTGGTGGTGATATTCCCTTTATTGAAGGAAGTGCCAAATTCAAACAAGGTTTAGACCGTCTAGAAGAAACTTTATTATTAATTGCTGAATTTGGCAATTTAAAAGCCAATCCAAGCAAATTGGCTTCCGGAACAGTTCTTGAAGCCCATCTTGACAAAAACAAAGGGCCAATTGCTTCGGTATTAGTCCAACGAGGAACTCTAAACTTGCGTGATGTCGTCATCACCGGATCAACTTTTGGAACGATTAAAAGTATGGAAAATGAAAATGGTCGTAAGTTAAGCCATGCTTTACCGTCACAACCTTTAGTGATTACTGGTCTAAATGAAGTTCCCAATGCTGGAGATCGCTTCTTAGTTTTAAACGATGAAAAACTAGCTCGCCAAATTGCTAGTGCCCAAATGCTAAAAAAACAAGAAGCAGAAAGAATTGCTAAACAAACTCTTACTCTTGATAGTTTAAAAATGCATCTTGAAGAAGGGGAACTCCAATATATCAATGTGCTTTTAAAAGCTGATAGTCGGGGAAGTGTGGAAGCCTTAAAATCATCACTTGCCAAAATTGATGTTAATGGGGTCAAGATTAATATTATTCGGGCTTCAGTAGGAGCAATTTCTAATTCTGATATCACCTTAGCTAGTGCCTCAAAAGCATTAGTTTATGGGTTCAATGTTCGTCCAACTGCTCAAGTTCGTCAAAAAGCCGATGAAGATGGCGTTGAAATTAGACTTCACAATATTATCTACCAACTAATTGAAGAGCTAGAAAAAGCAGCTAAAGGAATGTTAGCGCCAGAAACAGAAGAAGTGGTTTTAGGTCAAGCTGAAATTCGTGCTCTTTTCCGTCATTCAGCAATTGGGACTATTGGTGGTTTCCACGTGTTGGATGGAGTAATTTCTCGAAAATCATTAGTCCGTTTATTACGTAATGGCATTGTTATTTATAATGGGGAAATTAGTACCTTAAAACATGAAAAAGATGACATTCGCGAAGCTAAAAAAGATAGTGAAGGTGGCCTAACGATTAAGAACTTCAATGACTTAAAAGAAGGCGATGTTGTTGAGGCTTATAAAATTGAAACCAAAACTGTCATTTAGTGTTGTTAACTCTTGTTATAATAGAAGCAAGGGAGATGTTGAAAAATGGCAAATAGTAAAGTAGCAGCACGAAAAGAAAGTCAAATTCTTCGTGAATTAACTTTGATTTTAAATCGTGAGTTTCAAAACGACTATCTTAATGCAGTGACGATTAGTGAGGTACGTTTATCTCGTGATAACTCAATCGCTAAAGTCTTTTATTCCTTCATTCCATATGGCGAAAGTTTCACTCCAAAACATGTCGAACATGCATTAAATGATGCCCATAAAACAATCCGTATGCACTTAGCTTCTAAATTAAAAGTCCGTAGTGTTCCAGATTTAGTTTTTGTTTATGATACATCATTGCAAAATGCAAACCGAATTGAGGAAATTCTTAAAACAATAAGCTAGAAGTTAAAAGTCCCTGAAAAAGGGATTTTTTTAAAGGAGTAATAATAATGAAACATGACGGAATTTTTGTCGTTGATAAACCAGTTGGTTTATCAACAAATGCAGTTATCCAAACTATCAAACGAAATTTAAAAATTAAAAAAGTTGGTCATGCAGGTACTTTAGATCCGTTAGCAAGTGGTGTCGTGATTTGCTTAGTCAATGAAGCGACTAAATTATCTAATTTCCTTCTCCAAGCAGATAAAAGTTATTTAGTAACAATGAAATTGTTTGAGGGGACTGATACTTATGATGCTGAAGGAAAAACTATTCAACAGGATGAGCCTTTTTTCATTTCTGAGCAAGAAATTAAAAATGTTTTTCAAACCTTTGATGGTTTAACCTATAACCAGACCCCACCAATTTATTCGGCCATTAAAGTCAATGGCAAAAAACTTTATGATTATGCTCGACAAGAGCAAGAAGTAGAAATTAAACAACGTCAAGTAACTATAAAAAGTCTAAAGTTAGTTGATATCACCCCAATGACTATCACTTTTGAAACAAATGTATCCAAAGGTACTTATATCAGAAGTTTGGTAGTTGATATTGCGAAAGCTTTGAACACCACCGCGCATGTGACCTCTTTAAGACGTTTAAGTTCCGGACCATTTAATATTAGCGAAGCCGTTAGTTTAGAAACCATTAACTGGTCTGATTTACTTGACTTAACAACTGCACTAACTCAGAGTGGCCAATCGATAAAGATTGCTCCTAATGTAACTAAAGTTAGGCAAGGTCAAAAAATTATCATGCCTAACAGCCAAGAGGATTTAGTTTTTCTAAGTGATCCAGCAGGACGCCTCTTAGCCTGTTATGAACGTAGCGGAAACAAAGGCGAAAGTGATGTATTTGTTTGCAAAAGGGGACTTAATTTGGAGGAATAATTAATGGAAACGTTCAAAGGAAAAATCCAAGATTTTAAATTATCTACATCTCAGAATAGTGTTGTCGTTGTCGGTTATTTCGATGGTTTACATCATTACCATCAAGAACTATTGCGTCAAGCAAGTGAAATAGCCCAAAAAAATAATCTCAAGTTAATAGTGGTAACTTTTTCGAAGAAAATTGGCACCTCTAACCAAACTGCCGATTTAATGAGCGAAAAAACTAAAAAAGATTTTTTAGTGCAAAATTATCAAATTGACGATTACCTAATTTTGACAGTTGACGATTACCTAATTTCGCTATCACCTCAAGATTTCGTTAATTGGCTTAAAAAGGGTTTGAAAACTGTCAAAATGGTAGAAGGAGCTGATTTTCGGTTTGGGCATTTTGCCAAAGGAAATGTGGCCACTTTGCAAAAAACTTTTGGTGAAGAAAATGTCACTATTTTGCCACGGCAAAATAAGGTTTCCTCAACCATAATTAGGGAACAGTTACAAAATGGAAAAATTGATGAAGCTCTTGAAAACCTAGGTCATGATTTAACTATTGATATTAGTACTCAAGAAAATGGTAATTTAATTAAATATTCTTGAGTCGCGCCAAACATTGTTTTTCCACCCAATAAATATCAACTTGAAACCTCTAACGGGCAGAAAGTAATTTTAGATTACCATTCCCCAACAAACTTTAGTTTCCAACCAGAAAGGTTAGATTCTGAGATTCTATATTTAAAAAAACAAAAATAAACCACAGTATTTATGAACTACTTTTTTAATAATTTAAAATTCATCTTGTAATCTTAAAGAGTTTTAGCCTCTTTTTTTAGTATTTAAAATGTTAAGATTAGCCGTAAGCCAAAGATTTAAACTTTTATGTTTTATGGAGGTATTAAAATGAGTAAAAGATTGAAATCAACCCCACGCGAGGATGGTTTTAAAATGCCTGGAGAATTTGTTGAACAGGATTCTTGTTGAATGGCGTGACCACAGCGGACTGATGTTTGACGAGGGGGAGCTAAGCCAATCCAGGAGGCAGTAGTCAATGTTGCCAATGCAATTTCTAAATATGAACCTTTAAATGTAATCGTTAGCGCCGGAGAATATGAAAATGCTCGCGCTAGATTAGGGAAAAACGTGCGAGTGATTGAAACTTCAAGTAATGATATTTGGATGCGTGATATTGGTCCCTCGTTTGTTATCAATGATAAAGGTGAAATTCGTGGCATTGATTGAATCTTCAATTGTTGAGGTGGTTTTAATGGTGGTTACTATTTCCCTTGAGATTTAGATGATAAGGCCGCTTTTAAAGTTTGCGAATTAATTGGGGCCGATTCTTACCGAACGGATTTCGTTTTGGAAGGGGGTTCAATTCATGTTGATGGCGAAGGAACTTGTTATACAACAGAAGAATGCCTTTTGAATAAAAATCGTAATCCTGATCTCACAAAAAAACAAATTGAGGACCGTCTAAAAAAATTCTTAAATGTTGAAAAGGTCATTTGGTTACCATTGGGGGTTTACAACGATAAAACTTCTGGCCATGTGGATAACCTGCTACATGTGGTAGCCCCAGGACATGTTGTTTTAACTTGAACTGATGATAAAAATGACCCCCAATACGAACGTTCTCTCAAAGCTTTAAAAGTTTTGGAGAACGAAACCGATGCTCAAGGAAGAAAAATAAAAGTTACTAAAATTCACCAACCTGGTCCGTTATTTTATACGGAGAAAGAGGTGTCAACCCTTGGCTATAATCTTGATAAACAATGCTTACATGAAGTCGAACGTCTTGCAGGAAGTTATTGTAATTTCTTGATGGTTAATGGGGCTATTATTTTGCCAGTTTTCAATGATAAATGAGACCAAAAAGCTATTGATACTTTGCAAAAGATTTTCCCAGATCGGAAAATAGAACCGGTTTATGCTCGTGAAATTCTTTTGGGTGGCGGCAACATTCATTGCATTACCCAACATCAACCAAAGGTTAAAAATAAAAAAGCAAAATAGTAGGCATGACGGTTTAATTAGGACTAAGTAAGACTTGATTGGCTTGCCAAATTTTATCAAATCTAAGACTAGTCATAAGATAAAAAATATGTTAAAATTTCTTCATATTTAGCAAAGTTTTAATTCTTTCCCAAATTATTACTTGGCTAGGTAGGTAAACTTAGAAAGGGAAGACAAAACATGGTTTCAAAATCACGTAAAGCAGAATTAACCCAAACTTATGGGGGCAATGAAAACAACACCGGTATCGCCGAAGTACAAATTGCTATTCTAACCGAAGATATTAAAAACTTAACTGAGCATTTACAAATTCATAAAAAGGATGTACCAACTCGTCGTACTTTATTGAAAAAAGTTGCTCAACGTCGTCACTTGTTAGACTATTTAGCAAAACAAGATGCCAACCGTTACAAAAATATCATTGGTCAATTAGGCTTAAGAAAATAAAAAAACTCTTGACACCGTATGAAAAAAATAGTAATATTATTAGGTGTCAAGGTAACGCAGGTGTAGTTTAATGGTAGAACTTCAGCCTTCCAAGCTGACTGTGAGGGTTCGATTCCCTTCACCTGCTCCATGAAATTTAAAAACAACCCGAGAGGGTTGTTTTTTTATTTATTAATTGTTTTTAAAATAGTTTTGCTTAAAAAATGGTTTAAAAATTAATTTCTTTATTCACACTTTCAAGTAGTTAGTTAGATAATAAACTTGTTGGTTTTAGTAATAATCTTAAACTAAAAGAAATAACGATGTGCTTAGGAGTGCAATGCGAAAGAAATTATTAATCTTGGCAAGTTTTACTACTGCTATTAGTCCAATGTTTGCTGTTTCGTGCAAAGAAGTTAATGACGAAGGTAAAGAAATTAAGCCAATCTTACCATCCTACAATATTGCCAACATGGTAAAAGATATTAATAAATTGGAATTTGAAAGACAATTTCCCAAAGAAAATTTCGGCAATTATAATTGTGATAATAGTTGGTTTAGTATTTTTGAAGCTCGTGATAGAATGGGTCTATTTTCAGAAAATGCTCAAGTCAAACAAACGTCGCATGAGATCATTCATCATGTAACAAAAGAAATAAAAAATGATAGTAATAGATTGCAAGAAGTCCATTTCGATGGTTTTGATGAATTAATTCCTCGTCAAGGACTTAATAATTTACGGGTACTTAAAAATTTAGTAATTGATCAAGATTTTTCGGTTTTTGGCCCTAAATTATTAAAAGGAGCCAAATTTAATATTGCTAACAATGAGTTAATTGATAACTCTACTCTTGCTTTTAAAATTGAAGGAAGAGATTTTGAACTTGAACCTCAAAGTAGTCTTAAATGGTCGGCAAAAATAAAAGCTACTTTTGAACTCTATCAAGATTTTTTGGTTTTCAATCTTGCCAAGAATACTACAATAATGAATAAATTTACCAATCTCTTGAATGGTGAAGAATTATATATGCAATATAGTTTAGAAACGTTATTAATAAATGTTCAGGAAGATGAACGTTACCAAAAGGTTCTTTCTAATGAAGCTAGTTTTTTAAAAATAGATGATAAAAGCAACCAAATCCAAATGCAATTAGAAGCAAGACTTTGAATTATTAGTGATTATCAAGTGATTGAGGAGTGGCAATAATGACAATGAGAAATATAATCATGGGTTTGGGTAGTGTTACACTTTTCACTAATGTTAGTGCTCTAAATTTATCGTCAACCCATTCATCATTTGTGATTATTAAAGAGCATAACCTTTCTCACCCGAATTTTTTAGAAGAAGGTTATTTCACCAATGAGATGCGAAAATTTTTTATGGACTATCAAGGTTTCAATGGCAAATTGAAAGAAGAAAGTCATGATTTAAAGATTGCTGATATCAATCGTGGTTTTTTCGAAACTATTCAAGAAAGAGAAATTTTTGATGAATTTGTTTATGGACATGTCCTAATTAAAAATCTCACTGATAAACCGATGTTGCCTTCAAAAATGGAAATTACTAATATAGATTCAATTCAAACCTTATCTTTGGATTCCAAATATACTGCTAAAGTAGATAAAACTTTATCGGTTAATTATAATGGGGTAAAGTTGAAGATGAATCCCAGCAAAGAATTTACTTTCGAAATTCATAAAGAAACATCAACAGAAGTAATAATGCCAAACCCTATTGAGTCTAACAAATGTATGATTTCAGAAACAAAAGTAAGGAAAGTCGTTACTTATAAACAATCTTTGCTTTATATACCACTTGATAATGATGCTATTTGTAAAACAATCATTGATAATAAGGGGCATCGTTATACGGTAACACCAAGAAGTTTTGTCGAGAAGATCCAAAATGATTCAAAAAGTTTAAGTTATTATTTAGGTAATGATGAGTTTCTCCAATATAAGGATTTTATTGGTCAAGCAGAAAGTGACTACTTAATTTGAATGGCCATTAAAGTCGATGATTTTAAAATTGATTTAAAGGATTTTTCAGTTAATACTAAGTGAAATGTTGATATAGAATCCTAAAAAGCAATAAGTTAATAAAAAATAAACTACTTAAAAACTAGAAATTTAATGAAACTAAAACACCAATTGACAAAATTTTTCTTTGTCAATTGGTGTTTTAAAATATTTAAGTTACTATGTTTCGACACTAGTATTTTTCAAATCTTTTAAAGATTCAATAGCAAAATACTAACCATTATAAACCTTTAAATTTATAATATCTATATCTACTAAAAGTCTATCCAAGGAGAATAAATGAAAAAATGACCGTTATTTTTATCAAGTTTGATGATTATGGCAAGTCCTGCTTTGACAATTGCCTGCAAACAAAATATCGATAACAATTTAATCAAAGATGAACCGATAATCCCATCTTATAATTTAAAAGAGGCCCTTTTAACTATCAATGAGCTTGAATTTCAAAGGCAATATCCAAACTTAAATTTAAGCGAATGAGAGTTTCAAAATAGTTGATTTGATAATTTTGAAACAAATAATAGTTTGTTAAATCTAGAAAATTTAACAAAAACCGAAGGAACACGACTAGAAGAAAAAAAGATTAAAGAATTTAAATATGAAAATAAAAATAATGAAAACGAAAATTGAACAACACCAAAAATTAATGTAAATATTCCTTATAAAGAAAAAACTAGCTTAATTAATACAGATGTTAAATTAGATATTGATCAAAATTTTTACATTATTAATAAACCAAATTTAAGTTTTTACAAATATAGCCTTCTGAAAAATAGACTTGAAGAAATGAAAGAGAACCAGCCAATTGAAGAATTTGAAATTCAATCAAAAACAATAACGGTGCCTAAAAATTCAACAGTAAAATATTTCGTGAAACTAAATTTGTTAATTAGTCAGTTTGATGTAATTTTAAATTTTAATATGAGGAACAATACCTCAATTTTAACTAAAATCCAAAACTTAAAAAACGCTGAGATTAAATTTATGAGCTATAATTTTGAAACGTTGCTAAAAGAAGCTGAAAATGATGATAAATATTATCAGGTTCTAACTAATGAACAAGGCTTTTTAAAGATAAAGAAAAGTAAAAAATATTCGATTGATATTAATTTAAAGGGACGATTAGAAATGATAGAGTCATGGCAAATATTCCAAGGAGAAGAAGATGGCTATTAAAAAAATTATTTCTTGTTTAAGCGGGATAATTTTGTGCGGAAATACTACGGCAATAACCATTGGAAAAGAATATTCATATAAATTAATTTATTCCGAAGATTTAACTCATTTAAATTTGATCGAAAATAAATATTTCAGTAATGAAATGTTAAAAGCTCAACTCGAATACAATAAATTTAATGGACGTTTAAAAGAGGAAGAGCACTATTTAAATTTTCTCCAAAATAATGAAGAAAATGAAGAAAATAAAGAAAGTCCTTTTTGAGGCCCAGTCCTTGATGAGGAAGTTTTTCATGAAAGTTATACATTTCAAAATACTTTATTTGAAAATAGAACGAATCACGATGTAAAAAGTCCAGAAATGCGTATCCATTATAAAAACTACTCAGAAAAAATAAGGCTTTCTTCAGTTAACTCCTTAAGTTCTCCAATAGAGTTTATTTACAATAACAAAAAAATTTTTGCAGCTGCTAATAATATTTATGACAATAATTGGACATTAAAAGATGAAGATTTAGAAGAGGGGATACCATCATACACCATTTCTTCGCAACGTTGTGTTTATTCTGAGATAAAAATTGATAAAACTATTATATATAGACAAAGATTTTTATACATTCCAATTGAAAATGACCAAATTTTTCAAAAAATAATTGATGATTCTGGTAAAAAATATAGCTTAACACCAAGGCAACTTAATAATTTTTTAGATAATAGTATTAATTCAGAAGCCAATTTTTCCTATTACTTAGGAAATGAGGAATTTTTTCAATCCCGCAAATTGATTGATGATAGTTCATACTTTAAAGAAAGCTTAATTTGAGTTGCTTGAAAATTTGAAGAATGAGAAACGAAAATTGAGGGACAAACAAACTTTTTTGTTAATAAGGAAATAAAATAAATACGAAATTCATAAAGAAACATCAACAGAAGTAATAAAGCCAAACCATATTGATCCTAACAAGTGTATGTTTTTAGAAGCAAAAGTAAGGAAAGTAAGTCGTTACTTATAAACAATCTTTGCTTTATATACCACTTGATAATGAGGCTATCTGTAAAACAATCATTGATAATAAGGGGCCTTGTTATACAGTAACGCTAAGAAGTGTCGTCGAGAAGATTCAAAATTAATCCAAAAAAATTAAGGCATTATTTAGTAATGAGTTTCTCCAATATAAGGATTTTTTTGGTCAAGCAGAAAGTGACTACTTAGTTTGAATGGCTATTAAAGTCGATGATTTTAAAATTTATTTAAGGAATTTTTCAGTTAATACTAAGTGAAAGGTTGATATAGAATCCTAAAAAGGCATGGCTTTATAAAAAAACAGTCCCTCTCGGGTCTGTTTTATTATTTTTTTCTCTAAAATGCGCGATAATAAATAATTATGAATAATGAACAAATAATAAAAAATAAACTACTTAAAAACCAGAAATTTAACGAAACTAGAACTCCAATTGGCAAAAGCTTTCTTTGCCAATTGCTTTTAGTGTTTGTTCCTGGTTTATGCTTATGACTATTTTTAGGGCCAGATTTTCAAGAATTTAGTTTCAACCATTTTCATGATTTAGGGTCGGGAACTAATGGAAAACTATGATTAATTTGCCTTGGTTATATCATTTGTTCAATGACTTTAATTACCATCACATGTTTAATTAGATTTCAACAAGTTGATAGTTTAACTTTTGCTTTAGCCATTTCCTTTGCTTGTTGCTCGGTAATTTTAAATGGCTTATGAATGTTCCAATGGGGAGCTAAGAGTGAAGTTATCAAGGTAGTGGTTCGTTTTGTGATTACCTTGTGTTTGATTTTTGTGGGGTTATTTTTAGGTACTTTATTAACAACCATCTCTCGTAACCTTCAATATAAGAGACAATTAAAAAAAGCTGCTATTCTAGCGACTTTGGACGATGAAGCGCCTGAGCAACCTTCTGTTGCTTAATCGTCTCATAAATAGGCATCTTAGTCTTCTCTAGCATGTATTGAGCTCAGTGAGCTCATAAAAAGTTTTGGTAAAGGATTAAATCATTAAGTTTTTTAGATTCGTGAGCATTTAGTTTCAATAGATCTTTAAATCTTTGCCCTTCCTGCTCATCAAGTGCTTCAGAAATAAAACTAGCGTAATCAAAAAGGTAATGGTTTAAACTTACATATTCAAAATCGATTAAAAAATACTCACCATCAACCATTAAAAAGTTTTCTCTAATTAAATCGTTATGTGATACCACTAAAGTATGGTTATCAAAATAATAATCATGGATGATTTCTTGAATCCTTGGTCAAAGACATTCTAAAGTTGGCAAAAGACCAATTTTTTTTATGAAAAGATTTAAAAATTCTTGAGGATCAAAAATAGTTAAATCTAATTGCAAATTATGCAGTTTATCGATTAAATCTTTCACTATTTTTAATTGTTCAGTGGTGAGTTCAGTTTTAGGCAATGTAGAGGCTTGTCTATAAAAGGGCATGACGCTTCACCAATGTCCTCACGCTTTTTTGATTGTGTTAGGAACCTTAAGAAATAGTTCTTGCGAAAAGGTTTCATAGAATTTTTTTTCATCAGCACGATTGAGGAAATAATCGGAAGAACGAATTGATTTTTTATAAAGATGATTTTTTTTAACAAAAATTTTGTTTGTTAGTCCTAATGGTTGTGTTTTTTTCATTTGCAAACCTCTAAAATATATTTATATCTTATCACTAGGAGTATGATGACTAAACCAATCTTATGGATTGCTACTTCAAATCAAGACAAGGTTTTGGAGTACCAAAAACTTTTACCAAATTACCAAATTAAAACGTTAGTGGACTTACCATTTGCCTATGAGGAACCAGAAGAAAATGGCACCACTTTTGAAGAAAACGCTTTAATCAAAGCGCGCGATTTAGCTAATAAACTACAAGCTCCTGTTATCGGAGATGATTCAGGAATTTGTGTGACTGCTTTAGATGGTTTCCCAGGAATTTATTCCAAACGTTGAGCTTCGCCAATAACCGATTGACCAACTATTTGTCAATTATTATTGGCGAAAGTTGCTGCCAACCCGAAAGCGGCAAAAACAGCGAAAATGGTCACCGTTTTGGCTTGATATAACCCATTAACTAATGAGGAAGCGCTTTTCCGTGGGGAGATGGAAGGGCAATTAAATAATAAAGTCGAATTAGGCGATGGCCGTTGTTTTGGTTATGATTTGGTTTTCCGTCCTGGTGATAGCTTAGAAACCTATTCCCAAATGCCGTTAGACCAAAAGAACTTTACTTCAGCCCGCCAAAAAGCAGCGCAAAAGCTAGCTCAGTTCTTAAAAGAAAGGATGCAAAATGACTCGAAAAATTAATATCGTTCTTTATGAACCAGAGATTGCCCAAAATGTAGGAGCCGTTATGCGTACTGCTGTCGCAATTGATGCTCGTTTACACTTGATTGAGCCTTTTGGTTTTCCTTATGATGACCGCCATTTAGCCCGTCCAAGCGCGAATGAATATAAAAAAGTGGATGTTGTTTTATATGATGATTGAGCTGATTTCGAAGCCAAACATCCTCATACGCCACTCTTTTGTTTATCTCGTTATGGCAAAAAGCCAATTTCGGACTTTAATTTTAGTAAAATTAATGAAGAGGTTTATCTTCTGTTTGGTCGTGAATCAACAGGGATTCCAAAAAATATCCTTAGAACGCATTTTGAAACAACATTCCGTCTTCCAATGGTCCCTGAGGCTCGAAGTTTAAACTTAGCCAATACCGTTGGAATTTCTGCCTATGAAGTACTCCGTCAATGAGATTATTTAAATCTATCCAAGGTGGAAGTACAAAAGGGAGAAAATTATCTTTTCGATGAGGAGGTGTCAGAATAGATGGCGAAAAAGGTTTTGCCGTTCGTACTTTCTGATTGCGATGGTACAATTTGTGATTCATCACTCGCAATTCATCCCGAAACTTTGACTGACATCATTGACTACCAAAACGAAAGCGGAAATCGCTTTAGTTTTGTCACAGGACGATTAGGGGTTAGTTCACGAACTTTAGCACAAGATTTAAAAGTTACTTTGCCTGTTATTTCGTGTAATGGGGCATTAATTAGTGACTTAAAAACCAATGAAACTTTGTATGTCAAATATTTAGATAAACGAATAACTCTCAAAATTTTGGATGAATGTGTCCAAAAGGGAGTCCAACCGATGATTTATTCGACCTATCAAATGGCGGGCTTAATGAGTAACCCTCGTTTGGCACTTTGACGTGATTATGCTTCAAAATTGAAGAAAAAAGATCGTTGACCAATTATGGAATATGCAACATTAGATGATTTAAAATCGGCAGTAATTGAAGATGTCTTGCGCCCGGTGCAAGTGATTTTGTATGCTCCTACACCAGAATCTCAAGAAGAGGCTAAAAAACTTCTTGAGGGCTATGAATTCCAAGTGGCTCGTTTTCAATCGCTCCCTTACTTATTTAACATTACTGCCAAAGAAGTTAATAAGTTGACGGGTTTGCAAGCTTGAGCTGAAATTGTGCAAACCAATTACCGTGATGTAGTGGTTTTTGGTGATGGTCAAAATGACCAACCGATTATTGAAGGTGTTCACCGCGGTATGGCGGTAGATAATGCTACTCCTGAGCTTAAAGCGGTTGCTAAAAAAGTAATTCCCTCAATTCACGAAAATGGTGTTGGTTTAGAATTACGTAGAATAATAAAGGAAGAAATTAATGTCTAAAATTGCTCTTTTTGGTGGAAGTTTTGACCCCGTTACAACTGATCACCTCAATATTGCGAAAGCTTGTTATGAAAAATTAAAATTTGATGAAGTTTGGTTCATCCCAGCTTTTTTGAACCCCTTTAAAACAAGTCAACATTCTTCGGTTAAGGACCGTTTAACAATGCTTCAAATGCTAGTTGATGAATATAGTTTTTTACGCATTAACGAATATGAAGTTAATAACCAACGACCAACGTCGACTTTCGAGACAGTTCAATATATTGTCAAAAACTATCCTGAAAATAAATTTAGCTTTATTATTGGTTCTGACCAACTAGACCGCCTTGAAGAATGAGATCACTTTGAGAAACTTGAAAAACTTGTCCCTTTCAAGGTTTTTTTGCGTGATGAAAAAGATAGTCATAATCCAATGCTCAAAAAGCATAATTTGGAAATGTTTACCTTTGATAATAACCATCTTTCATCAACCATGGTGCGAAGTTTAGAAAAACTAAACTTACAAATTCCGATGATTAATGACTATTGTAATTACCATTTACTTTATTTAAACGAGCGTCTTCTACCATTTATGGATGAAGACCGTTTTCTCCATTGTCTTAATGTTGGCCAAACAGCCAAGGAATTAGCTAACATCTGGGGAGCTAATGAACAAAAAGCGTTAATAGCCGGTACTTTACATGACATTACAAAATGCTGAGATCATGAGAAATCCAAAATCTATATGCAACGCTACCTACCGTTTTTAATGACTGAACCTGAACCGGTATGACATGCGTTCACCGGTTATTTGCACTTGCAAAAAGATTGATTAATTAAAGACCAAGAGGTTCTGCAAGCGGTTTTTAACCACACTGTTGGCTCACCAGAAATGAGTCTCTTAGATATTATTGTTTTTTGTGCTGACAAAATTTCCCCAGAACGTGATTATCCAGGAGTCAAAAAACTTCGCGAGCTTTGTTTTCAAGACTTGATGGCGGGATTTAGAAAAATTCTTAAAAACCAATATGAGTCAGTTCTTAAAAAACGTGGTCCAAAAGATATGGGCTTGATGTTAACTAATAGTTACAAATATTGAATTGAAGGAGTAAGAAGTTAATGTTACTTGTAATTGGGGCAATGCCGGAGGAATTGGAAGCTTGTCATAAAGCTTTTGATTTTCAAACCGATGAAACTGTTTTAGGGCCTATTTTTCGCGAAAGAAGTAATAAATTTTTACTTTGCACTAGTGGAATTGGCTTAACAAATGCTAGTGCGCGGTTAAGCCAATGTTTGACTTTATATCCAGAAATTTCCCAAATTTTAGTTTTGGGAACGACAGGAGCTGTTACGCGTAATCTTCATCAAGGCGATATTGTTTTGGTTCCTTACACAATCTATGGCTTTGCCGATGTGCGCGCTTTTGGCTATGAATTAGGGCAAATTCCGCAAATGCCACCAGTTTATGAAGCAAACCATCACTTTCTAAAGCTTTTAGAACAACATTTTAGCTCCAAGGTAGAGCGTTTTAGTTTAGTAAATTGTGCTTCATTGGACGTTTTCGTAGATAATGAAAACCAAGTTCGCGAATGACTGCGTCCCTTACCAATTCCAGTTCAAATCGTGGATATGGAATTAGCTGCTTATTATCAAGTTGCCTTTCGGTTCCATAAGCCAATCTTGGCTTTAAAAATTGTGAGCGATTCGTTAATGCATGAAAAAAACCCTGCTTTAAGTTTCGATGAATTTTTACCAACTGCTAGTGAAAAATTAAAATGATGTTTAGAAGAAATTATTAGAATTCAACCAACCACCTAGTTTTTTTAGGCTAAGAAAATGGACTAATCGGTGATAAGATTTTAAAGATTTAATTGAGCAAATAAAAAAGAGAAGAAAAGAAGACAAATGAGAATTGCAATTTTTGGTACAGTAGGTGCCGGTAAAACTACTTTGATTGAACATTTAAAACGCACCTTGCCTGAAGACTACTTAGTGGTCAAAGAACCATTGGTTGATAACCCTTACTTTGAGAAAAGTTATTCTCCAGATCCAAAAATCGCTGGTGAAAATGCTTACAAAATGGAAATCTTAATGTTGGCAGCAAGGATGAAACAATTACAAGAAAGTAAATCGGTAGAAAATGTACTTTATGACCGAAGCATTTTTGATTGCCCAGTTTTTGCCAACTGCAATTATACGATGGGTAATTTAAATTCTACTGATTGGAAAGTCTATCGAGAATACTTTGAAAAGGTAGTGTTGAAAAGTTTTCAAAATAAGGCAATTCCACCCTATGACTATGTCATCTACTTAAAAGTTTCTGATGAAACATCTTTAAAAAGAATTCAACAACGTAGCATCGAACGTGAACTAAATGTCAAACCCGAGTTTTGGTTTGAGCTAAACCATCTTTATGATGATTGAGCTCAAAAGATTGCTTCTGTTACGCCTCTCCTAATAATTGATGGTAATACCGATAACCCGCAAGTTTGTGCCGAAAAGATTATAAAAAAACTCTCTAAATAACCCTTTTAGACCTCTATTTTTATAAAATTATTAGTAAGGAGGATTACGTTATGGGTGGAAGTTGCTCAAAACCAAAAAATCCTCAAGGTAATGATCCTTGAGAAGAAGAATCCCCTGGTTGCCCATGTGACCATTCTAAAAAGAAAAAATAAAAAAAGTTTTAGCCTTAAAGGCTAAAACTTTTTTTATTTTATAATAAACCAGATTTTTCTAAAAGTTCTTCAACATAGGTACCTTTGATTTTACGCATTAACGGTTTACGCATTAACTGCATTCATCAAGGTTTCTTTTGATCGGTTAATTTTTTGCGGTCATTCAAGATATAAGTTGAAGTTAATAAGGTTCTTAAATCATAAGCTGAAGCAAAAACTTCTGGTACTCCACGATCAATATCCAAGAAAGTATAAACAGCTTCCATTGCTGTTCGGACTGAGTATTCGGTGGTAAAGACTGTATCACCTTCAGTTTCAGCAAAGTTACCAATAAAGGCTAAATTTTTTGAACCTTTAGGAACTACTAATGGACGGTCACCAGCACTTCTGGCCATAAAGTATGAAGTCACATATGGCATATAAACAGGTACTGTATTACATGAATTGTCTGCTAAATCCTTAATTTGGTCAATAGGAACTCCCATATGGTAAAGTCATTCTTGCGCAATTTCGCTTCCTGTACATTCAGTAATGCTTTTTTTAATGAAGTCACCCTTTTTGTTCGACAATAAACCATAAACCCAAACTACTAATTGGTCCTTTGGTTGGTTTTTAAAATGAGGTTGACGGTTCAAAGTATAACTTAACATTCAATTTGAATCGACTGCTGTTACGATACCTCCTGTTACTACTTTTCCAGCATAAGGATCACGTTTACTAATTTTTTCAATGTAAGGAGCAATCTTATCATCTAAAGTGGTCACAGTGGCAGAAACAAATCAGCTTTCTTCGGGTAGGTTTTCACAGAATTTTTCTGGTTTTCCAAACGCCTTATCTTGGGCGGCTAAGTTTTTCCATAATTCTCAACTACCTCCAAGTTCATGGGTGATTGGAGCTGGAGTATTGTTATCACCAAGTGTAGTGCTTTCAGTAATACTTCCATTAGTTACGAAAACTAAATCGTTAGCAGTTAATTTAATTTCTTTAGTTTTCCCACCTTGTTCAATGACTAAACGACGGGCAATTTTTTCACCATCTTTGTTTTCGACAATGACATTTTTAACATTGGTATCGTATTCAAAAGTTACCCCTTGTTTTTGCAAGTAATCCACCAATGGTAAAACTAATGATTCGTATTGGTTAAATTTAGTGAATTTTAAAGCTGAAAGGTCGGGTAGACCACCAATGTGGTGCACGAAACGCATGATATAACGGCGCATTTCAATCGCACTATGTCATTGTTCAAAGGCAAACATTGAACATCAGTAGATTCAGAAGTTTGATTTAAAGAATTCTGGGGAAAAGACATCACTGATTTTTTTGTCATCCAAATCTTTTTCACGCATCATGAAAAGTTTAACGATTTCTTTTGAGGCTTGGTCGCTTAAAGTGAACTGTCCATCATCAGGTTTACGTTCCCCTTGCTTTTGAATTAAACGGCATTTTGAGAAGTTGGGATCTTCTTTATTTAATCAATAAAATTCATCTAAGACTGAAGCACCCTCAATTTCTAAAGATGGAATTGAGTGGAAAAGATCTCAAAGGCATTCGAAGTGATTTTCCATTTCCCTTCCGCCACGAACAATAAATCCATGGTCTGGTTTATCAATTCCATCAAGACTTCCTCCTGGAATTGCTAATTGTTCAAGAATATGAATTTTTTTTGGGTCCATTTGGCCATCGCGAATTAAGAAGGCTGCTGCCGACAATGAAGCTAGACCTGAACCAATTAAGTAAGCGCTTTTTTTATCAACGCCGATAGGTTTTTTCGGGCGTGCAAAAGCTTCGTAATTACCATTACTTTTGTACATACTGTAATATCTCCTAATAAATTTCTACTTATTAATAAAATTAATGATTTAAATAATAACGATTATATAAATGACTAAAATCATTAATAGAAGCCGCCAATTAAAGAATTTGGTGCTAAGAGCCTAGAAACAAATGGTTTAATCTTTTGGCTATCTCAATCATATTCCTTTTTTAAAAAATGTAAAGCAATAAAAAATTTAGCAAATAAAAAAGAAGCTTTAGAGCTTCTTTATCTTATTTATTTTGAATTGCTTCAATTCCAGGAAGTGTTTTACCTTCCATGTATTCAAGTGAAGCACCTCCACCGGTTGAAATTCAAGAGAAGTCATCTTTATAACCAAGTGAAATGGCTGCCGCAGCAGAATCTCCACCACCAATTAAAGTGAAAGCATTATTTAAGTTAGCGATGGCATCACAAACAGCAATAGTTCCATGAGCAAAGTTTTTAAATTCACTTACTCCCATTGGCCCATTTCAAACAACCGTTTTTGCCCCAACTAATTCTTTTTGGAAAAGTTCAATAGTTTTTGGTCCAATGTCTAGTCCCATATAACCTTCAGGAATATCAACACCTGAGAACTCTGGTTTTACATCAGCAAATTCTTGCGCATTAGCTGAATCAATTGGCAAGACAATTTTACCGTTTGCTTTTTCTAGGTAAGCCTTTGCGTCAGCTAATTTATCAGTTTCGACTAATGATTTTCCAACGTTATGACCTTGAGCTTTTAGGAATGTATAAGCCATTCCACCTCCAATTAAAATCTTGTCAACTTTTTTTAGAAGGTTATCAATCACACCGATTTTATCAGAAACTTTTGCTCCTCCTAAAATGGCGATAAAAGGACGTTCAGGGTTTTGAATTCCCTTTGCTAACATTGCTACTTCATTAGCTACTAATGAACCAATGGCAGAAGTTTTAATATTTTGAGCAATTCCTACATTTGAAGCATGAGCACGATGGGCGGTTCCGAAAGCATCATTAATATAAATGTCACCTAAAGAAGCTCAATATTTCCCAAGTTCTGGGTTGTTTTTTGATTCATATTTAACTACTTCACCATTATGAACATCTTCAAAACGGGTGTTTTCCATTAGTAAAATTTCACCATCTTTTAGATTTGCAATGGCTGTTTCCAATTCGGTTCCACGAGTGCTTGGAACAAATTTAACAGGTTGTCCGAGCAATTCAGATAGACGATGGGCAACAGGGGCCAATGATTTTTTTTGTTTATCCTCTTCACTTTTTATACGACTTAAATGTGATAATAAAATCACTTTTGCACCGTGGTTAACTAAATACTTAATAGTTGGCAACGAAGCTTGAATGCGGTTGTCATCAGTAATTTGTCCATCTTTTAATGGGACATTAAAATCCACGCGGACCAACACTTTCTTATCTTTAACATCAAGATCAGAAAGGGTCTTTTTTTGACTATAATCCATATTTTCTCCTTATTAATTACCTTTTTATTTTAAACCATTTTCAAATGTTCCAGAAAGAGTAAATAAGGAATAAAACCGCTTATTCCACCTTTTAGTTGGAAAATAGCCAAAAAAGTTTTATAATCTTCCTTTGAATTAAAAGTAAAGCATAGAAAGTAGCATTAATGAATAGCAATTATCCTTTATTAGGAGGTCATGTTAGTGTAAATGGGCCTAGTGGTTATCTTGTTGGAGCAATCAAAACGGCTCTCAACCAAGGTTGCAATACAATAATGTTTTTTACAGGCGCTCCCCAAAACACGAAGCGAGTCGATCCGTTTTGACTTCGAAGTAACGAAATGCGTCAAATCATGGTGGAAAACAAAATTGATAGTCAACATATCGTAGTTCATGCCTCTTATTTAATTAACGTAGCCAATTCGGTTGATTCTTACCGTTGAGAGTTTAGTTTAAAACTTTTGGCTGAAGAAATTGAACGATGTGAAGTTTTGGGAGTGAACTTAATTGTATTGCATCCTGGTTCAACTGTAGGTGCTAGTCACCAAGCGAGTCTTGATAAATTAATTGAAGCTTTAGACATCCTTATGGTGCGACCAAGTCCTGTTAAAATCGCTTTAGAAACAATGAGTGGGAAAGGTGGCCAAATTTGTTCAAACCTAGAAGATTTTGCCTATATTTTTAAGAACTTAAAAAAACCTGAACGAATCGGTGTTTGCTTAGATACTTGTCACCTTCATGATGCTGGTTATGATTTAAGCGACTGAAAAGCGTTTAAAAAGGAATTGTTTAACTTCATTCCACCTTCCAAGGTTTGGGCTTTTCATCTTAATGATTCTGCTAGTCCTCTCGGTTCTCATCATGATCGTCATGAAAACATTGGCTACGGTTTGATTGGGTTTGAGACCCTAAGTACGATTCTTTGGGATGAAACTTTCCAAACGATTCCAAAATTATTAGAAACGCCGCTTTATAATGGTCAAAGTACTCACCAATGAGAAATCACTAATTTACGAAACCGTAATTTTAAACCTTTTCATTTTGAAGACAAAAAAAATAAGCCATAAGGCTTATTTTTTGTTTGGTTCTTAAAGACCCATGAAGTAAAGAACAGTACGAACTAATTGAGAAACATATGAGTTTTCGTTGTCATATCAAGCAAAAACTTTTACCATTTGTTTTCCATCTTGTTCAATAATTTTAGTTAAAGTTGCATCGAAAACTGATCCGTAGCTTGAACCAATAACGTCTGATGAAACAATTTCTTGTTCATTGTACATCATTGCTTTTGCCAATTCAGCATCGTTAGCAATGGCGTTTTTAATTGCTCCATTAACTTCTTCAACAGTAACAGTTTTTTCGAATTCAACTGCTAAGTCAGTGATTGATCCAGTGATAACTGGAACACGAAGTGCTAACCCATCTAATTTACCTTTTAAGTTTGGTAAAACTTGTGCAACAGCCACAGCTGCCCCAGTTGAAGTAGGGATAATGTTTCATGCTGCAGCACGTCCACGACGCATATCTCCATTATGAGGTAAGTCTAACAATCTTTGGTCATTAGTTACGGCATGAACAGTAGTCATTAACCCTTTTTTGATACCAAATTTTTCATCAAGAACTTTTGCCATTGGTGATAAACAGTTAGTAGTACATGAAGCTCCTGAAATAATATCGTCAGTTGCTTTAAGATCGTTTTGGTTAACTCCATAAGCGATAGTTTTAACACCTTTTGCGGGAGCTGAAATAACAACTTTTTTAGCTCCAGCTTTTAAGTGAGATTCGGCTTTTTCACGGTTAGTGTAAAGTCCAGTTGATTCAATTACTAAGTCAACTCCTAGTTTTCCTCATGGAAGGTTTGCTGCGTCTCTTTCAGCAAAAACTTGGATTTTGTGTCCATCAACAGTAATAAATCCTTCTCCGAACGAAATTTTTCCTTCTTGGAAACGCCCTTGAGCTGTATCGTATTCTAATAAATATGCAAGGTTTGCAGTGTTGGTAAGGTCGTTAATTGCGACGATTTCTACGCCTTTGTTGAACAATTGTCTAAAAGTCAAACGTCCAATACGCCCAAAACCATTAATTGCCACTTTTTGTGCCATGTATTCTTTTCTCCTTCTTTTTAATAACTAAAAAATAGTTTACAACTACTATTATAGTCCTAAATGACCTGTTCTTGAACTAACAAAAGGTACAAAAAACGCGTTTTTAATTAAACGCGATGGGAATTTCCTTCCAAATAATATTCCTCAGCCAAAACCCGAATTCTTTCGAGGAATCTTTTTTGTTTGACTTTTTCAATTGGGTATTGCTCTTTTCGAAGTAAATAATTTTCTTTCAATTGCTTCATCGAAAAGTTAGAACTAAAAAAGGTCAATTTTTTGTTTTCCATTCTGGCATTTAGTAACGATAATAAAAGATCATCACGAGACCAAGCCGAAACACTCTCGGCTCCCAAATCATCAAGGAAAAGAATATCAGCTGTTTTTAAGCGGTAAAGGACATCCCGATGGCGTTGATTATTTTTTTCAATGATGCTAAGTTTTTGTTGGTCGACAAACTTGGCAAAATTAACAAACGCGACTGATTGGTCACCGTTTGTAGCAATCGTGTTCGCAATCACTTGCAAAATGATTGTTTTACCAACTCCTGGTTCACCATATAAATAAAAACCTTTATTATCGTGATTTCTAATTTTGTCAAAAACTTTTCCTAAAAAAATCTTTCGTTGGTCAATTTCGCTTTGACTAAAAATGTCTTGATCACTTTCTAACTCTTCTCAATAATCGTTAGTAGTTTGTGAAAAAGTGGCGACATCGTAATCGCAATACAAAAATTGCTTTTGCAATTTTTCAGTTTTATTATTTTGTTCCCAATGGGCACAATGCTTTAAACCCAAGTAAAACCGCCCGTTTTCATAATTAATGGTGGTTTCAAAACCGGGTTGAATTTGGTGACAAACACTTTCTATAGTTGGTTGGCAAATTTTTTTGTTTTGCAAATAATCTTGCAAAATGACTTGGTTATTTTCAAGAATCAAGAGCGTCGTTTTTTGGGCTTTTTCTTCATCAAAGCCACGTTCTAAAAAATGAGCCCTTATTTTCTTAACTAAAAGTTTTAGGGTTGAATCCTGGCTAATTTGTTGTTTTAATTCGTTATTAAGCATAATAATCGAGAACCTCCTTAAATTTTAGAGACTAGGTTCATAACTTCATCGTAAGTTGGAATGGCGGATTGGTTAAATGTTGGTTCCAAAGGTACTTTAACCTGCTTTTGGCTTTTCAAGTCATTGAGGTAGCGGATAATAATTTTAGACTCTCCCATTTGGTGCTCCACAACGGTATCGGCAACTTTATAAAGATAATTAGGAATTACTTTACCTTGATTCACAAAGCATGAGAAATCCATTAAAGCATTGATTGTTTCGTTATCGAATTGGTAATCTTCACGAAACTTTTTCAAAAGTTTATAAAAATTTAGATCTAATGGTTGTTGAAGAAAGTTTTGGGCCCAATTTTCTGGAGTAAGTGTTAAATCAGTTAACTTTTGTGTCGCCTCTAGGCCCTTTGATATTTTTTGCTTTTGTTTCAAAACAAAAGTTTCCACACCATTTTGGAAGTATTTAAAATCTAAACCTTGTTTGGTTTTATCATAACTTTCAATAATTAATTTTGCAAAATCTTCCTCATTAAAGTTGTATAACGATAAGGCTCAATTAAAGGCACGTTTATTTTTGCTTGCGTTGTAATTGAGATTAACGTTTGCTTTTTTTAAGCGATCATTAAGCGATTTCAAGTTAAACATCTTTTCAAAAAGAGTACGTTTTGAACTACGTAAATTATTGATATTAGTTTCCATAGTGGTTGTTTGGGTCATATTACGTAATTCTTCAGGGAAGACATCCTCAAAGGTTGCGGTAATATCTTCAAAATCCTCTTCGACATCAATATCACTTTTTTCTTTAAAAATGAATTTTAAGGCTTCCACATTTTCTAAGCCAATCTTTGTTAGAAGTGTTTTTTCGAAAATTTCGTTAGCAAAGAACTCGTTTGGTTCCAAAGGAGCAAATAATTCAAACCTTTTTAATTTTTTATTTCGGGAAATTTTCGTTTTGACTAACTTTAAACTCTCCAATTTTTTAATACTTTCATTAAAACTTTTTTCGTTAATCGAAGTGATTTGGTAAAGACGAGTTAATTCAAAGCGGGGGTAATTAAGATGGCGTAAGATTGCTTCCTCATTAACTAGCGAAAAATATAAAGCAGTTGCCTGAGGACCAACAATTGGTGTATAAAGACTTAAAAAAAAGCTTCAATCCTTAAATTGCCCCCCATCTTTATTAACTAGCGAATATTGAAACTCTTCTTTTTCCATTTTTTCTCCTTTAGTTCCAGTTGTCATTTTGTCAATTGCTAATAAAAAACCTGAAATTTGACAATCAGGATTAAGCTGACATGAAAATTGGTGAATTTAGCTTTGACATTTCGGGCAGTAGTAAGTTCCGCGACCCCCAATGGCCTCTTTGATAATCGTTGTTTGGCATTGTGGGCACGGTTGGTTGTTTTTACCATGAACCTTCAAGTAATTTTGGTATTGACCCGTTTGACCTTTACGAGATTCAAATGTATGAATCGTGGTGCCTTTTTTGATAATGGCCTTATTTAAAATTAAACGCGCATGTACCAAAATTAACTCGACTTGTTCATAAGTTAATTTATTAGCAGGCGTATAGGGATTAATTTGGGCAGCAAAAAGAATCTCGTTATCGTAAATATTGCCAATTCCAGAAATAATTGTTTGGTCAAGTAAAACTACTTTGATGGGACGTCGAGTTTTAGCTAACCGTTCTTTTAACCAGTTTGGTTTTAAATGAGGTTCGTTGGCTTCTGGTCCAACTTTAGCTAGACTATTGCTTTTAAGGTAGGTTTCTTTATTAGCAATTTCTAAGGTCCCAAAGCGACGAAAATCGTAATACCTTAGTACCTTATCTTCGGCGTTACTAAAACCAAACTCTGCTTCCAAAATTGTTTCGCTATAAGAATGGTTTTCTTTCCGCTCAAAAGCTCAACGTCCCTCCATTCGCAAATGCGAGATTAGGACATCTTTAGTTAGTTCAAAAATAATAAATTTTCCCTTATTAAACACCCGTTGAATTGTTTGGTTTTTCACCCTCTTAGATAATTCATCAGCAGTTTGGTGGGTCAGTAATTTGGGTCAAAAAACTTCACAATATTCGATTTTTAAACCAATAAGTTCTTCATTTAAAATATTTGTCACCGTGACAACTTCAGGTAATTCTGGCATGCTTTCGTTCGCCTTTCTTCATAAAATGATGGGTTTGTTAAGATTGCTTCGCGAAACCTTATCTTATTTTAATTCTAACCAATTTTTTCCATGAGATTCAGAGACTTCTAATGCGATTGAAATTAAATGTCCTTGGTTGACAAGATCGAGAAGATCAATGAAGGCATGCTCCATTTTAGTTTTGATCATTGGGACCACGAGTTTAACTTCCTCATTAGGAATGCTAAAAATAATTTCATCGTGGATTTGAGCTACCATCATAGTTTGACGGTCATTTTTCTGTAAATCAGTATAGATATTATTCATTGCGACTTTCAAAATATCAGCGCTAGTCCCTTGTAGAGGTGTATTGACAGCTACCCTTTCTCCAAATTGCTTCAGATGATAATTAGCAGAAGCTAGTTCAGGAATTCGTCGTTGACGGTGAACAACATTTTCGGCATAACCGGTAGTTTTTGCTAGATTAATAACCTTTTCGCGATATTGAGCAATGGCTGGAAAGTTAGCGTAGTAACTATCGATAATTTTTTTTGCTTCTGAAACCGAAATATTTAAGTCTTTGGATAAACCGTAAGGACTCAGACCATAAATTATTCCAAAATTAACTACCTTCGCTTGCCGACGCATCTCTCTCGTAACAGGTTCGTTCGGTTTAAGATTAAAAATTTTCCGAGCTGTTTCTTCATGAACATCACCATGATCTTTGAAGATTTTTAATAAGTTAGGTTCGGGAGCGACTTGAGCAATTACACGCAATTCGATTTGCGAATAATCAAAACTATAAAATTCGCTACCAGGGGCGCTAACAAGAATTTTGCGAACTTGTTTTTGGTCCTCATCACGAACCGAAATATTTTGAATATTTGGTTCACCACTACTGATTCGGCCTGTACTTGTTAAAGTTTGGTTGAAGATTGTGTGAATCTTTTTATCGGGGAATATATATTTATCGAAACCTAGTAAATAAGTATTATAAATTTTTGAAAATTTGCGGTGTTCCAATAAAGGTTTGATAATCGGATGTTCGTCAACCAATTGCACTAAAACTTCATGACCAGTGCTGCCTTTGGCAAGGTTTGGTAATTTCAAGATTTCGAAAAGTAAGTCTTGGAGTTGTTTTGGTGAACCATAATTAATATGACGGGATTTTAATTCAGGACCTAAAATTTGATCCATTTGTCTTTCTAATTGGTCAAGATTATTTTTAATATTTTGGGTTTGTTCACGCAATTCTGTTACATCAATTTCAATACCAGTTTGCTCCATACTATACAGCACAAAAATGAAGGGGTAGTCAATTTTTTCATAAATTACTAACTGGTTCGCCGATTTTAATTTCTCAAGTATTTTAGTTTTCGTTTGACCGATTAAATAAGCTTTTTCACCAATAAACTTCGCTTTTTCGTTAATTTCTAAATTGCGAACTTGTCGTGTTGAACCACGAAAAAATTCTTCATCCGTGAGAAAAGCTAAATTTTCTTCAACCATGCTTAGATGATCGGGAAAGTTTGCTTTAACTAGCGGATCGAGGTCATAACTAGCTACCATCATGTCATAAATAAAACTTTTTTCAGCAAATTTATAACCGGCGTTTTTAAGTAAAGTTAATGTTTTTTTAATATCATAGGTATTTTTCAAACAACGGGTGTTTAGAAGAAAACGCGCAAAGGCTTCGTCGATTTGGGGAGCAAGTACTTGATCTTCAAAGAAAGAAAGCTGCTTAGGAGCATTGATTTGGCTTCAATCTCAATAAAAATTACCCTTTTTATTACTTCAAGCCACCCCAATAATTTTTCCGTGATGATAATTATCTTCAAGATTTTGCACAAATAAATTATTTTCTTCATCCTCAAATTTACTCTCTCAATGGTCAACGATTTGCACATCAAAATTAGCACTCGGATTAACTTTTTCAGTAGTTAAACCAAGTCGTTTAAATATTGACACCATTTCATATTTAGTGAGAAATTTACCTAACTCAGCCATATTGAGATTCAAGGTTTTAAATTTAAGATCAGGTACGGCAAAATCGGTATCAATAGTTGCCATTTCGCGAGTGAAAAAAGCTGATTCCTTATCCTTTATGAGTTTTTCTCTTACGCTTGGGCGTAAGGCATCTAAATGGTCATAAATATTTTCTAAAGACCCATATTCACCAATTAAAGCAATGGCGGTTTTTTCTCCAATTCCATTAACTCCTTTAAGGTTGTCAGATGGGTCGCCCATTAGTCCTTTGATATCGGGCACCTCACAAGGGCGACAATTTCATTTAGCCTTCAGTTCCTCAAGTCCAAATGTCGTTAAATCACTTGTCCCGGAATTAGGTACTAATAATTTTGTCTTGGGAGTGATTAACTGGAATAAATCCTTATCGCTAGTTAAAATATCAATTTCATAATCGGGACAATGCTTTTCTAAATATCGGTCAATAGTACCAATGAGGTCATCAGCTTCATACTTATCCATGGCAAATCAATCAATATTTGCCGAATCCAAAAACTCCTGTGCCAAAGGCAATTGACTAATCAATTCAGGCGGTGTTTGTTGTCGATTGCCTTTATAATCAGGCATTTTTTGGTGTCTTCAGGTCTTTTTACCTTTGTCAAAAGCGACTTTGATATCACAATAACTTTCCTTTTTCAAAAGACCGAGAAGCATGTTAATAAACGAATAAACGGCATTAGTCGGAATTCCTTGGGAGGTTTTCAAAATAGTTTTTGTGCGGTAAGCATTGGCAAAATAAGCTCGATAAATTAGTGAATTACCATCAATTAATAAGATTTTTTTGGTCATTTCGAAAACTCCTTTTTGCTTTTAAAATTTAATAACTTCATCCAGGCCTCGGAGGACGATATTTTTTTTACCAAGATAACTTCCAACCTTCACTGTGATTAAAATAATACTTTTAATTTGGATTTGTTGTTGGATTTTTTCTCATTCTTCACCAAACACAGTCATAACGAGTTGTTCAGTTTCATCACCAATAGTTACAAAAGCCATACTATGACCATTTTTGGTTCGACTTGGTCGAATGTTGTTAACCATTACGATAATTTGGTGAAGACCGTTTGTTTCTAAGTTTCGCAGTGGCAATAACGGGGTTGATCTTTTTTGACGATAGGTCGTTAAAGGGTGACTGCCAAGAAAGAAACCATAATATTTTTTTTCTAAATCAGCTCTTTCAATGGCGTTTTTCGTAGCTTTGTTTAAAACTGGATAAAGATTTGGGTTGAGTTCAGGAAGGGCTGAACTTAGTTTGGCAAAATTGAAAAGCACTTCTTCGTTTGCGCTTAGCGTTGGTCGATCATAATTAAATAAATCGAGAGCCCCACTTCAAACTAACGCTTGAAAAATATTACTAGTCAAACCATTATTAATTGTCCCATGTAAGAAATGAAATAAGGAGTCAAAAAGATGTGGATTTCTTGCGGCTTCTTTATTTAAACGCCGAATAAATTCTGGTCCTACACCTTTGATTAAGCTCAAGGGTAAAATGAGAGTATTAACGGTAAAATTATAGTCATTTTGCGCCTTCTTTATGGTAGGGGGCTGGATTTTTAAACCGAGATTTTTCACTTCTTGGAGATATTGGGCTGTCTTAATTTCGTTACCTTTGACCCCGCTTAGTAAAGCGGCGTAAAATTCCAAAGGATAATGCGTTTTAAAGTAAGCTAACCAATAACTAATATAAGAATAAGCAATGGAATGCGCTTTATTGAAACCATAATTAGCAAATTGCTCAATTCAATTTCAAATCTTGAGAGCTTGCTCGGCTGAATAATGGTTTTTTTGTGCCCCTTTTAAAAAATCAACCTTTGCTTCTTGCATATAACTTGGCACTTTTTTACTCATGGCTCGTCTAACGATATCAGATTTACCAAGAGAAAAATTTCCTACTTTTTGGAGCATTTGTAGAACCTGCTCTTGGTAAACAATGATGCCATAAGTACTGTCTAAAATGGGCGCTAAACTAGGGTCAATCAAAAAATTATTTATAGCGTTTTTTTGTTTTTTGCGCTTGACAAAAGTAGGAATCATTTCCTGTGGTCCAGGACGAAATAAGGCAGAGGCAGCCGAAATGTCATCAATGGAATTAACGCCTAAACTTTGAACTACTTTAAGCATTCCTGGCGATTCTAATTGGAAAATCCCAGAGGTATCACCTCTTTGCAAAAGACGAAATGTTTGCGGATCGTTTAAAGGAATTTCTTGAAGTTCCACTGGCGGTTTATTATTACGAAGAATATTATTTTGGATTGTTTGTAAGGTTGAGAGATTTCTTAATCCAAGTAAATCCATTTTAATTAACCCCAAGTCTTCTAAATAATTCATATCAAATTGGGTTTGGGCAATTCCATCATAATTAATTTTGATAGGAATATAATTTCGCAAATCTTCTTCGGTGAAAATAAGTCCGGCGGCATGGGTGCCTGTTTGCCTAGGGAGCCCTAAAAGTTGTTGAGCACTTTTGAAAATGTCAGGATATTTTTGGGCATATGATTTGAGAATGTCGCTTGCTTCAATAGCTCCTTTTAAATCGTTTTGGTGATAAAAACCAATGTTTTTACTAATTACATTAACTGTTTCTAAGTCTAGATCATAAACTCGTGCTACATCACGAATCGCTGATTTAGCCCCAATAGTTTGATAGGTGACAATTGTCGCTAAATGGAATTGGCCATATTTATTAAAAAGATAAGCAATTACTTCGTCCCGACGTGTATCTTGAAAATCAATATCAATATCTGGCATTGTCTCACGTTCAGGATTTAAAAAACGTTCAAAAAGTAAATCGTATTCTAAAGGGTCAATTTGGGTAATACCTAATAAATAACTTACTAGCGATCCCCCAGCAGAACCACGTCCTGGTCCGACAAGAATTTTGTTTTCAATCGCAAATTTTACATAATCTCAAACTACTAAAAAGTAATCAGCAAAGCCCATTTCTTGAATGACTTTTAATTCATAATCTAAACGTTCTTGATAATTTTTTGGTACCGCTATTTTTTGTTTTAGAAAGAGATTCATTAACGCTTCTTGAGTTAATTTTGCTAAATAAGTGTTTGCCGAAATATTTTGTGGTGTAGGAAATTTGATTAAATGAGGTTTTGCTTTTTGTTCAAAAAGTTGGAAACTAACCTTATTAGCAATTTCCTTTAGAAGGGTTGCTTGTTGTGATGCGTTGGCCAATTCTTCGTTCGTTGGGTAATCTTCATTGGGTAATGGTGGCAAGTCGACTAATTTAAGATTTTCCTTCAAGGCCTTAATCACTCGAAATGTTTTTTCTTCGCTTTGATGAAGATAGCTAATTCGTTTGGTTTGAATTGTTTCTAAATACTGGTCGTTTGGTTTAATCACATCGGCAATTAAAGGTTGGATCTCCTTATTATCAGCCACTAAAATTAAGTTCTCTGACAAAAAGGGCTTAATAAATTCCAAAGTCTCACTCAAAGTTGTCACATCATGATTGATAAGTCACGATGAAAGATAGCAAAGATTTTGGTAACCTTTTTGGTTTTTGGCAATGAAAATTAATGTTGTGGTTTCAATTTCAGTTGTTAATCCTAAAATCGGTTGAATGCCTTTTTGCTGAGCCAATTTAGAGAATTCGGCTGCTCCATACATAACATTTTTGTCAGTATAAAAGGCAAAATTAAAGTTATTAGCAACGCAAAAATCGAGGTAATCCTCGATTTTAATTAATGATTCTTGAAAATTATAGGCAGAACGAACATTTAATTGGGGGGAATAACTCATTAGTGACCTCTATTTACCACTTATTTTTTCAAAATGGTCTTTTTGTCAACGGTATTCGGTGACTAGATTATCTAAAGTGTAAGTCAATAGTTCTTCTCAAAGGAGATTTTCTTCATTAAAGGCCGCTTTGCGACGTCGCGGTTTAGTAACGGGATTAGCTGGAACGAACATTGAACAAACATCATCAAAGGGTAATATCGATGTTTCATAAGTATCGATATGTTCAGCAATTTTAATAATCTCTTCTTTATCATAAGTTAAAACTGGTCGCAAAATTGGTAAATCGCTTGTTGAATTGATGACATCCATTGATTCAATAGTTTGCGAAGCAACTTGGCCAAGTGATTCGCCAGTAATAATGGCTTGGTGCTTATTTTTTTTAGCGATTTCATTAGCTAAACGCATAAACATTCTTCTCATCAAAATGATTTTGTAACTTTGGTCAGGAATATGGTTTAATTCTTGCAATAATTTTCCAAAATCGCAAACATAAAGTTGGAAACTTTGGTAGTTATAAGGGGCGACTTTTTCAGCAAGTTTAAAAACTTTATTTAAGGCTTCTGGTGTAGTATGGGGAGGAGTCATGAAATGGAGAAAATCAACTTTCATTCCTCGTTTCATTGTTAAATAACTCGCTACTGGCGAATCGATTCCTCCACTTAACAGACTTAATGCCTTACCTGAAACGCCGACTGGTAAACCTTTGGCTCCCACTAAACGATGGCTAAAAATATCGGCATGGTCTTTTTTAATGACGACCTCGATTTTAATTTCGGGTTTTTTGATGTCTACTTTAAAATCGTGATGATTTTTTAAAATACTCGGCGCTAATTTTTGAGTTAGTTCTTGACTTGTCAAAGGATAACTTTTGTCTTTTCTTGTGACATCTAACTTAAAAGTGCCGTGCACCGGTTGACTCTGAAGAATTTTTTCAATACCAGCCAAAATGCTAGTTTCATCACGATTTGTCTTTTCAATAATGGATAATGAATAAATCCCAAAAACAGTTTGCACTTTTTTAATAATAAGGTTAAATAACTTTTCTTCTTGTTGAGTAGATGATTCAACACCATTCAAACCAAACTTCTCAAGTAGTTCTTTGTCTTCTACTAAAAGTGGTAAATTAATTTCTAAAATTAACGAATTGTTATCCTTTTGGTAATTAATTCCTTTTTGGAAAGGGGCTAGTTTCATTTTTAAATTTTGAATTAATTTGTTAATAAATATTTGTCGGTTATGTCCTTTGAGAGTTAATTCACCATACCGAATTAAGAGATGTTTCATATATCGCCTTTCTGTAAACTATATTGTTGAAGTTGAGTGATTGTTAAGTTTAAAGCCTCGTTAAATTTTTGAGCTTCGTAAAGTTCTCAGATTTGGGCTATTACTTCTTGAAAATGGGGACGATCAGAAAAGCGTTCGAGATAAATAATGCTATTTTCAGTTAATATTTGAATCATAATCCTATTTTTAAGGTTATTTTTGATATTTAAGGCTTCTAAAATCAACTCGTTAATTTGTTGTTTAAAGGACTGTTTTTCACTATTGGTGATAGAAGCACCGAGAGCAATTTCATTTTGTCGAAGTTTGGCTAACCGCAGTCTTAAATCTTGAACTGCCTTTTCGGTCATTTGAAAGTCAAAAGCAAAATATTGCTCAATGAGCACTTGAATACTATTCAATGTGGCATCAAGAGTTAAAAACTCTGCTTCTGATTCTAGTTTGGCTGGCAACCCAATTTTTAAATTTCGTGTAATTTCAATCAATTGATTATAAAGGAAATTAAGGTCATTTAAAAGATTTAATAACTTCATTTGAAGGGGTTCCGCAGACATCGGATTTTGCCCAAGATAAAGCCGCAAAGTTTCAAAGAAATCATTTCATTGTTGGTGATAGAAGGCAAATTTTGTTTTTAAATCTCGTAAATGGGCCTCTTTTTCAATTTCAAATTCGTTTTTCGGTTCCATTTGTGCCAAATGACTAAGAAAAAAATTCAACTCTTTATCTAGCCCAAAAACGAAGTTATTTAATAAATAAAGGTTTCTGGTTAGAAACGCGCGAAAAGCTTTTTCTTGGAGATTTTTATTTTCAAATTGTTGGAATAATTGCGACAACAAAATAATCTTTTGAGAAGCTTGTGAATAATCAAAATTTTTTAAAGCCTCTAAAATTTGGGTTTTATAAGTTGCAAAAGTATTTTTAAGAATACGCACTTCTTGTTTTTCTTTAACTTTATCAGGATCATAATTTTTGGTTTTTTCAGTTTCTTCATCAAACCGACTGATTTTTCTAGGAAAGGTTTCATTCAATAACTTATTAGCTAATGGAAATAAATCAAGCAACGTAATAAAATTTTGCATTTGTTGGTTTGTCTTTAAAAGATAGGTTTCAGCTAAAGGATAGTTACCTTCATAAAGTTTTTGGTCAATGAGATTCAAGGCTTTATTAATTTGTTGTGTTAAAAGTTCGAAGAGTTCCGCATCATATTGAAATTGACCTTCTTGCAAGGCATGAAGACCTTGTTCTTTGACTTCGTTGAACAATTCACGAGTTTGAATTCGTGCATCACGTTCAATTCGCTCCCAAGCAAAAACTTGGTCGACCTCTTGTCAAATAAAATAAATTTGTTGCGAGATAATTCGTAGTTCTTGAAGACTTTTTTTGGCAATGCGATAGTTACTCAAAGTGGGTTGACTATAATGGGGGTCAACAAAAAAATTATGGATATTTTTCATTTGTTCACAAAATTTTCTTTCAATCAAAACTTTGTATTCAATTTCCCAAATCCGTAAGTTTTTCTTAGTTGTTTCATTGGGATTCAAACGCATAATTTCCGCGAGACGACGGAACCGATTTTGGAGGCTATTACGACTGATTTTTTCAGCTTCACTTAAGGCTAAACACATGTTTTTTAAGGTATTTTTATAAATTAGGAGCAAAATGAAACTAATTATTAAGGTACTTAAACATACTCCAAAAATCGTTAAACAAGTGATTTGACTAAGGCTTAGTGACTTTTTGAGGTCTCAACCAGAATTACTAATCAGAAATGCCATTTTGTCTCCTCTTCTTTCTCAATTATAAACCATTCTTCAAGGTCCCTTGAGGCAAGCCCTGATTTATTAAATACCACCAAAAGTTTTTAAAAAATTGGCCGAACTCACCATTTACGTTTATTTTTGGAGATAATATTAATGTTTATAGATATGTGGCAAATATTTATAAACGGTCTTGAAAATTTATATATTGGCGAAGGGGGTCATTGTGGCTTCATTACCCAAAGAAGGCCATCAAAGCGATGAAGCAAAAGCGTCATTTTGAACCGTCCATTATTTTGGTAAGGAAATTAATAGGTACTTCAAAACGGTTGGACGCAGTCGTAAAAATTGAAGTCAACACGTGACTGATGCTGATTTAATGCGGTGAGAAACGGTTCTAAAAAGTTATCCTTGGATAACGAACCAAACATTTGCTTCACGTACGGAGGCCAAACAAACTCTCCAAAAGATCGTTACTACTTGAGAAGAAATGGCTTCGCAATTAGTAGCGGATATTCACCTCCGAACTCAAGAAATCACTCCTGAACATTATCAGCTTCGTTGGTATAATCCAACCGATGGTTTTAGTAACGAAGCGGAAATTAGTGTCGAACCTTCAAATTAGTCTTTTAGAGCCTCAATTGTTTTGCTAATCCTTTCATTCTTTGTTTCTCCAAATAGATTCTTCCTTTTTTGATTTTCAAATCTTTTAATTAAAAACCCTCCACAAGGAGGGTTTTTCTTATGAAAAGCAACAAAAAACCTATTAGTAGTTTAGTGAAAATGCGGTATAATCTTAAGGTTGTTATTGATATCCTGCAAGTAAATATATTTTAAACCCTGTCTATAAATCAATTAGGCTAAAGTAACCCACGGCAGTCAAGGGTGAAAGGTAGACTGATTAAAATAGAATTTACTCCAAATATTTTTAATAAACACTAGATTAATCAGAAAGAAATTGAGGATAAAAAATGTCAAGATATACTGAATCTACTTTTAAAAAATCTCGTCGCTACGGTTTTTCAATTTTAGAAAATGGTAAAGAATTTAGCAAAGGGAAAAAACGTACCACTGCTCCCGGAGTTCACGGTGCTCGCAAAAGCAAATTATCAGGTTATGGAACCCAACTTCAAGAAAAACAAAAAGTTAAATTTATGTATGGTTTAAATGAACGTCAATTCCGTAATACTTTTGCCAAATCAAAGAAAATCCAAGGGGTTACTGGAACTAACTTCTTACAATTATTAGAATCGCGTTTGGATAACTTAGTTTTCCGTCTTGGGTTTGCTGGTTCACGTCAAGGAGCTCGTCAATTAGTTAATCATGGTCATATCCTAGTCAATGGTAAAAAAATTGATATCCCTTCATATGTTGCTCAACCAGGTGATCTTATTGAAGTAAAAGAGTCAATGAAGAAAAATGATAAAGTGCAAGAAGCTTTACAAAACAACCAAACAACTATTGAGTTTGTTAAAGTCGATAAAGAAGGCGTTAAAGGAGAATTTATTCGTTTACCAGAACGTAATGAACTAAATTCAGAAATTAACGAAGCTTTAATTGTTGAATGATACAACCGTTTAATTAAATAATTTAACCAAAATAAAGGCACTCCGAAGAGTGCTTTTATTTTGGTTAAATTAAAATTTAGCTATTAAGTTTCGTGTCAATCACTTGGTTTTTGTCGAGCAATGAAGAAAGCCATTGCAAAACCGACCATCAAGCCAAAAACTAACCCGAGACTTATAAAAGTTAAAATATATTGTCAACTTCAAAGGAAATAAAGACTAAAACCGAGTTTGGCAGTCAGAATCTTTCGTGTGCCACCAAAAATCACAAGTGAAAAAATTATTCCACAAACAATCGCTAGTAAAGTAGCTATCAAGTAGCCACCAATTAAATAGTTTTCAATTTCAAGACGTTTGTAACCAATTATTTTCAATAGCAAAATAATTTTTTGGTTTTCAAAAAGAATTAAATTTGTCAAAATAGCGGAAATAGTAAGTGACAAGAGAATAAAAATAATAATTAAATAAGACAAAATTTGGTTAAATTGCGCTGACGATTTTAAAGCCTTTTTTGTCACTTCATCAAAAATAATTAGCCCTTTCCCCAATGATTTAAAGTATTTAGGACTTAAAGTAACATCATAAAAATCCTCTATCCTTGTACCAGGTAAATTAGCGTTGACAGCATGATAAAGCGGCATTGTTAAATTCTTTAGACCTCAAGGGATTTTACTTTGGCGATCATAGCTAGTATTACTAATTGTTAATTGCTATTTTTCCAAACCAGATAATAAAGTTTCATATTGGTTTTTGATAGAGTTATCTAAACCTGGTTTATTAGCTAACAAAGCTAATAGGCCTTCTTGTGCAGTATAAATTTCTCCAGTGGCATTATTATCAGCAATTATTTTATTAATGATAAGGGGGATGGTAGTTTTAGTGTTCTCTAACCTAGTTTTGAATCCCTGAATGTTTAAATTAATTTTTTGTCCTTGGTGATAATTATTTTGGGTGGCTAAAAAGTTGGAAATATTTACTTTTAAAAACATGTTATTAGCTGGACCAACTAGATAATCACTCGTTTTTGTATAGTTAAAACCAAAATGTTGGCGACTTAAGTCATCTTGGTTTTCAAAAGCAACTAGATTAAAGGTCTCAGAACTACTATTCAAGCTAATTGTTGTTGTGTAAACATTACGGTTATCTCTTTGCAATAAATTTTGGCCAAAGTAAATATTAAAACCCTCACTATAATTCAATTGTTGCTTCAAATGGTCCATTTTAGTTTTAATTTCTTCTGCTCCATTCAGGACGATTCCTAAGTAATAATTAACCTTTTCTTCATCATGGAGTATAGTTTCTAAGATAGTTCTTAGTTGGTTAATGGCCTTATTAAAACGCGATGGATTATTAATTAGTTCTAAAATGATTAAAGAAAAATTTTTAGTTAGGTAAACATCTTGTCAATTAAACGTAAAGTCATCGTTTTGAACAGATTCTAAGTAACGATTTAAAGCTTCTTGTCAATCTTCTAAATCATTAATAGCCATCAAACCATTATTGTCAAACCTATTTTCATAAGTTCGTAAAAGTTGGTTTTTTTCAGTTGGTGAAAAGAGGTAAAGCTCTGAATTGTTATTTACCGATTGGTAAGGTTGGTTCCAACGTTCGTAGGCATTCCCTAATGAGTCCATAGAAGTTTTAAATTGGACGGCATATAAAGTAATTGTAAATGTCACACTCAAAATAATGAAAGTGATCACATTTTGCCATAAATTACTTAGAATGAAGGATCAAGAAATGGTTACTTTTGGATTTAAGTTTTTTTGCCCAAGGCCTTTTGCTTTATTTCATCACTTCGGAATCTTAACAACATCTTGATAGCCACCTTGTTTAATAAAGCTTTGTTTGCCAATTAATCACAAATCGATAATATAGAAAATTAAAAATAAAACTGTAATTAAAACTAACAAATTGATAATAAAAGTGGCGTTTAAATGCCAATAAGGTCAATAAATAACAGTGGTCATTAAAGCTAGTCTAGCCGTCATCTCTTGAACTAATAGGCCACCAAAAAAGCCGCCAATCAAGGCCAAACTCAAAGGAATAGTCATTGTCAAGGTAATTAATAAGGATAGTTGGTTATTGCCAACGCCCAATGCTTTAAGAAAAACCAAAGTTTGCTGCTGAGCAGCGATAATTTGGCGAATAATAAAATAAAAAACTAAAACCAAAAGAACAATTAGTAATAATGAAACGACATATGATAACGAAAGGAATAAAACGACAGTGGGGTAAAAAATATAGTTTGGTAATCAATGAACTCAGTCGGTTTCGGTTTCCAACGCTTTGGTTGATTCTTCCAAATTAGCAAATAATTTATTAAAGAGTGAGGCTGCATATTGTTGCCCAGCTTGATAATCATTGCCAAATTTTTGGACATGAGCATATATTCGCCCCCGAACATTTCGGGGTAACAAATCATGGTCTTGATAATATTGGGTTATCCATTGGTAAGGGACAAAGAAAATATTTTTGTTATTGTCAAAATTATTAGCATTAACAACACTTCCAGCAATCAAAAATTCTTGACCATTTGGACTATTTAAATAATTATCATTAACTGGTTGATCGGGAATTGTTAAGTTAAAGTTGATGCTTATTATTTGACCAATTTTTAAATTATTATCATGGAGAAACTTGGGCGAAAAATATAGGAAGTTGCGTTGTTTTAAAAATTTTGAATATTTTGCTCAATTTACTTGCTGTTGAATCCCAGTTGCTCGAGCCGGATTAGCCCGCAAAGTTCAAGGTGTTCCTTGGTAAAAAGTTGGGTCTTCTGGAATGGAATCGGGTCCGACAATCATATGTTGTCAACCGGCCTTAACATTTAAACCCGGGTTTATAAATTGAGCATTTCAATATTCTTGAAATGAAAAGGCTAACCAAGCATCTTCTTTTTTAAGGATATCTAAAAAATAACAGACGACTAAATTGCGACTTTGATAATGTTGATAAAGTTTAGTCGCCAAAATTTTGGCATTAAGATTATAAGAAGCCAAATCATTTTCTTGGTTTGTAAAATTGTTTTTTAAAAGCTGGTTATTTAATAAATCACGTAAGGTTAGTTCTTTTGCTTCCCCCTTTTGGTAGCCAATGCCAAGAATTAATAACTGGTAGTCACGTTGGCTAAGCTTTGGTTCTTGGTTTACAAAAAAAGTAAATTTGGACTCTTCTGCTCATATCTGGGATAGAAATTCATAAAAATAGCCATTAGGTTGTTCCAAACTACTTTTTTCTTGGATTAAATAATAACCATCATCTTCGTCGGGCTGGTCAATTGTCCAAGCTGGCTTAAAAGGTCTTTCCAAATAAAGTTTAAAATTCACTCGTTCATGTCCAAGCGTGTTGTCGTAGGTACTTTGAAAATTGTAAGCGAAACTTAATAAACCGACAATCAAAGCACTCACCAAGATTAAAAAAGGCACAAAGGTTAAATACAAGAAACGTTTATTTCTCATGTATTGGTAGGCTTGTTTGAAAATTAGTTTTGTTTTCATTTCCCTTAAATTCTACTCGTTTTAAAGAAATTTATTTTTACAAATAATAAAAAACCGTTTTCGTGAAAACGGTTTTTTTGTTCCTCAAATTATAAGTTCATTAAGAAAGCAAAGTCAGAGAAAATAAGAGAAAATAATGTACGAAATGTCGAATCAATATTATTGATCGCCTTTGAGGAACTGATTGATAAAAGAGGAAGACTGAATAAATAAAAAAGAATTATTCACCGAAAGTTAAGGGTGAGAGGCTCCTTAACTTTCTACCCTCATAATAACATTCTCCATTTCAAAAGCAATATTTTGGAAAATTTTATCATAGATTAATTTAATTTTCCAAAATCATTAGTTTAGGTTTTTTATTTTAGCTAGGAAATAACGCTTTTTACCGCGTTTAACCAAAAGATATTCATCATTAATTAACGGAAAACTTTGGATTTTTTGGTTACCATCAATCACCGTTTCGCCGTTTATTCGAATGGCCTTGGCGCTTAAGAATTCATTAGCCTCGCGCTTAGATTGTGCTGCATGGGTTTCAAGCAATAAATCCCAGACATTACCATCGGAAGTTACTGAACTAATTGGCAAGGATTTAAAGGCCAAGTGCATAAGTTCGGGACTTAATTGATCAATTGTTCCTTGAAAAAAGGCATTCGTTAATTTTTCTGCTTTTTCTAAGCCACTTTGACCATGAACAAATAAAGTCATTTCCTTGGCTAAAGTTTTTTGCAAAATTTTAGCTTTAGGATTTTGCTGACTTTCTTGCTCAAGTTTGTCAACCGTTTTTTTATCTAAGAAAGTAAAAAATTTCAAGAATTGAAAAGCATCTTCGTCAGTTTGATTTAACCAAAATTGGTAAAATTCATATTCGCTAGTTTTTTGAGAATCTAACCAAATCGCCCCACTCTCTGTCTTCCCAAATTTTTTTCCATCTTTTTTAGTCAATAGTGGAATTGTCAATCCACAAGCTTGACTTTCTTTTTTACCAACTTTGGCTCCAATGTAATCTAAACCACTTGTAATATTCCCTCATTGGTCGGAACCGCCAATTTGAACAAAGCAGTTTTGGTGAACATAAAGTTGGTAAAAATCATCGGCTTGAAGTGTGGTGTAAAGAAACTCGGTGACTGAAAGACCATTTTGAATTCGTGTTGCGATAATTTCTTTAGCTAGTAAATAAGCAATATTAAAATCCTTGCCAACTTCCCGAAGGTAATCAACCATTGACAAGTTTCCTAATCATTGGTAGTTATTCATAAATTCCACGTCGGGAATAATTTTTTTCATTTGCTTGGTAATTATTTCGGCATTATGAGCCACAGTTTCAGGAGTGAGTAAAACCCGTTCTTGGGCTTTAAATGATGGATCGCCAATTAAAGCGGTCCCTCCTCCTAATAAAGCAATTGGCGCAAAGCCCGCTTGACGAAAACGCTCGAGCATGGTCATCGGGATAAGGTGGCCAACATGAAGCGAAGTGGCTGTGGGGTCAAAACCACAATAAGCTGCGCGGTGTTCTTTTTGGGCTTTTAAAAACTTTTCTTCGTTACTAATGTCTTTCAAAAGTCCTCTTCATTTTAAATCTTCAATTAAATTCATAAACCCCCTTATGTCATTGTTTTATTGAATTTTCTTTAACCGTTTTGTTGGCTGGTTTTGACGCCCAAATTTTGCTTGATTCTTGCCATTTAAAAGAACCGAATCTCCAGTGAAACCAATATTAACTTCTGCTAAAGCACTTCCAACGCCATAGATATCGACAGGAACTTTTTTCGCTTCGAAATCAGCAATTTTTTTGGCATTGAAACTAGAGGAAACAATGATTTTGACATGATTATGACCTGCTTTATCTAAAGCTTGGCGGACTTCACGAATAAGATATTCGTTAACGCCATGAAGGTTCGCTGTTGCTGGATAAGCTTTGTGATTATTTATTAACGTTTTATCAATTAAGTTGCCAGCAGTGTCTAGGCGGATTCCTCAAAGCTTTTTGCCAAAGTAGTTGGCCACTCGAAGGGCCTCATTAACAGCATCATTATCATAATCAACTAAACTAACTAAGTTAGTTTTCGGAAAAAATTCATAAAAAGCTTTCGTGGCTTCTAGAGTATCACCGTTAAAAGCTTGAATTAAGGCATGAGGCATTGTTCCCATTGGGGGACCGACACTATCATCTTGAATATAAGTTAAGGCAGCCTCAGAAACAAAGTGACGAATTCCTCCAATATAGGCAGCATAACCATCAACTTCTTGGTTAAGGTAAAGATCGGCGCGATCTTCCATATCAATAATCGGTTTACCTTGGGCGGCACCAACTAAGAGACGAGCATTAGTGGCGATGGAACTATTACGGGCCAAAATGCCATCAATCATGCCTTCTAGCCATCCAAAATCTTGATAGTGACCTTCAATTTTTAATACTGGTTCTAATGGTTGAACGAGACTACCTTCTTCAAGACTCCAAATTTTTAATTGATGATAATTCGGACAAGCAAATTTTAGTAAAGCTAGAACTTGCTTAACGCCACATAAAGTCGTATTTTCACCACGTTGGAATCATTGCATCAAGACAACTTCATTTGGTTTCAGTGTTTCTAAAATCTTGACTGTTTTCTTGAAATAGCTTGCTACATAAGCCCCTTCTTTAACGGCTTCGCTAAACTGGAAGTTTGGTTCTTTTGCCATAATAGTCCTCTCAAAAACTTGTGCCTATTTTATGATGATAGACATTGGGCAAGTCAATAATGCCTTTTTTGTTAAAGTGGTGGTTTGTTAAATTAAGTTCACTAGTCGAACAAAGCATACCATTAGTTTCAAATCCCATCATGCTTTTTGGGGCAATGATTTGGGAATTGGGCATTCAAGTTCCGCAAGTAGCTACGACACCAATTAAGCCTGGTCGAGCATTGGGGGCGCCACAAATAATATTGAGTGGTTTATCGGCCTTAATATCCACTTTACAAAGTTGTAAATGGGTTTTAGGGATAGCTTCAGTTTCCAAAATTTTACCAATTACAAACTGTGTTTCTTGTCGTAATTGAATCCAAGGTTCCAATTCCTTTTGAATATAGTTAACAATTGTTGGTTCTTCACTGCAAAAACTCATTTCTGGTTTTGGGGCATCTTCGTGAGGAAAAAGATTAATTCCAACAATATCGTTTGCCGACTTTAAAAAAGTAATGTTCCCTTTTACTTCAAATTGGTCAATTTTACTTGTTGCTTTTAATGCCACCATGAACACATCAAATTGATGGTTATAGAAAATTCCATATTTTTTATCCATAGTAATTAACACTCCATTTACTTAATTATATTATAATTAGTATTATAAAAGGGAGGCCATTTAATAATGAGAATTGCTATTTTAACTGATTCGTCTTGAGGTGGGAATCCTCATGATTATCGCGACCTCTATGTAGTACCTTTAATGATGACTGATGAAAACGGACAAGAAATTTTGGATAATAAACTTTCCAAAAATGAGTTCTATAAACTTTTGGATGAGCAAAAATTAAAGACTGCCTTAACTCCGCCAGGAATTATGTTAGCGATGTGAGATAAACTTTTAATTGATTATGACCAAGTTATTTTTGCTGGAATTTCAAAAGGCTTGAGTAGTCAATTTAATACTTATCGTGTGGTAAGCGAAACTGAGGATAAGTATAAAGGCAAAGTATTTGTTGTGGACACTAATGGGGTGTCGGTTGTTTTAGAACATGAAATCGAAAAAATTGTCTTGTGAACAGCTAAAAACAAAAATGGTTTTGAAGTTATGGAATTAATGGCCAAAGAAAACCAAGATTTCTGTGCCTTTATTATTCCCAAAAGTTTAGAAACCCTCAAACGTGGTGGGAGAATTACGCCAACAGCAGCGGCAATGGCTAAAGTGTTAAAAATTGTGCCAATTCTTCGCTATGATGGCACTATTGATAAAGAAGGGACCGCGCGAACTTTCAAAAGAGCCATCAATGAAGCCTTAAGTTTAATTCGTAAAAATTGTAAGAATGTTACCCATATTGATTTAGCTTATTCAGAAAGTCCTGAGGTAGTCATTAACTTGGTTCGTGACTTAATTGCCAAAGAAGGGTTTAAGATTAATTTATATCGACATTTGCCTTACGTCATTGCGGCTCACACTGGTCGTGAAACTTTTGCACTTGTGGCATGAAAGAATAAGGGGGATAAATAATGAAAATTGGAATTTTAGTGGATAGTTCAGCAACTGCTGATCCAACGATTTTTACCAAAACGCTAGTTGAATGTTTACCACTACATTTAACATATGGTGCTGAGGTTGATATCCTTGATACCCCAGAAAATATGGAAAAACATCAAGTTTACGAAAGCATTAAACAAGGGGCGGTTTGAAAAACTTCCCAAGCTTCACCTGGTGAAGTAGCGCAACGTTATGAAAAGATGCTCAAAAAATATGACCATGTAATTCATATTCCCATTACTGATAACCTTTCTTCAATGCTTGGAACGGCTCTAATTGTGTCTCGGGAAAACCGTTTTGTAGATAAAGTAACAGTGATTAAAAATAATACTTTAGCTGCCCAAGCAATTAGTTTAATGGCGTTGCATCTCTCAACACTTATTAAAGAAGGGGTTTTAGAAACTCCAGAAATGGTTGTTGATGAATTTTACAAAATGGCCACAGTCTTTTATATTGGTATCATTCCTGGTGATTTAAAGCGCCTAGCAAGTGGTGGGAGAGCTACTAAAATTGCTTCTTCAATCTTAAATGTCTTTAAAACAAAAGTGCTCATTCGTTGACAAGAAAAACCAGAAAAAGAAGGAATGGGCCGTACCGTTGGTTCATTAACTGACAAAGCAGTGCGGGGAATGAAAGAGTTATTTCCTAACCAAAAATTTCATGTTATTCTTACAACGGTGCCTATTTATAATGAAAAAAATCGTAAAGCAGCTGCTGCTGTTTTAAAAGAAGAAAAGATTAAATATTCGAAAGAACCAATTCCTCATTTGTATCCTGTTCATGCCGGTTTAGAAACAGTTGGTTTCATTGCTTATCCACTCAATTTTAAAATTCACCCCGAAATGGAAAAATAAAAAATCGTCTTTCAAACAAGACGATTTTTTATTTTTAAATGAATATTTAAATTAGGTGTGCTTCACGAAGTAATTCTTCAATTCAAGTACCTTTAAGTTTTTTAAAGCCAAATTTGGCCAGCATTCGGTCATAAAAAGGCATGTGATATTCGCGAATTTTTCGTTTATCGTTTAGATAATAGGCCGCGTTCAATAAAGTGCGAATATTGTAAGCAGAAGGGTAAACTTGAGGGACGGCATGATCAATATCTAGGAGACGATAAACTGCTTCCATCGCAGTTCTTACTGAATATTCGGTGGTAAAGACGGTGTCATATTCAGTTTCTGAAAAATTACCAATGAAGGCCAAGTTTTCTGAACCATTTGGCACTACTAAAGGGCGGTCCCCTTTAGCTCGAGGCATAAAGTAAGAACAAATATAAGGCATATAACATGGAGTGGTATAAGTAGAGTTTAAGGAATATTCTTCAATTTTATCTTCTGGAACTCCCATATGGTACATTCATTCTTGCGCGATTTCGTTACCTGAGCAATCGGTAATGCTTTTTTTAATAAAATCGCCTGGAATATTTGATAATAGACCATAAATTCAGACTGCAATTTGTCCTTCTGGTTGGTTAATAAATTGTGGTTGACGATTAATGGTGTAACTTAAAACTCAACTCGAGTCGACAGCGGTAACAATACCTCCCGTAACAGTTTTTCCTGTAAAAGGATCACGCTTACTGATTTTTTCGATGTAAGGAATAAGTTTTTTATCTAAAGTCATTGTGGTTGCAGAAACAAATCAACTTTCCAAGGGAATGTTTTTATAAAATTTTCACGGACGACCAAATTCGGGACTTTGACTAGCCATTTTTTCCCAAAGTTCCCAACTTCCTCCACGAGCATTGGTTGGCGGAGCGGCTTCATTATTAGTTCCATAAGTGGTACTTTCGGTAATGCTTCCATTAGTAATGAAAACTAAATCATTTTTGTTCAGAGAGACGGTCTTTTTAGCCCCATCTTCAAGCATGATGATTTTTTTGGCTACTTTTGAGTGACCATTCATTTCTACAACAACATCTTCCACCTTTGTGTTGTAATGGAAGTTAACACCTTTTTTCTTGACAAACTTTACTAATGGCTCAATTAATGAATAATATTGGTTATATTTGGTGAATTTCAAAGCAGAGAAGTCTGGCAAACCATCAATGTGGTGAACAAAACGCATAATATAACGACGCATTTCCATGGCACTATGTCATTTTTCAAATGCAAACATTGTTGACCAATATCATCAAAAGTTAGATTTAAAGAATTCTTCAGAAAAAACTTCGTTAATTTTGACATCATCTAAATGACTTTCAGGTGTCATTCACAAATCAACGATTTCCTTGATGCTTTGGGGATCTAAAGTAAACTTTCCATCATCCTCTTTACGTTTCCCGCGTTTTTCAATTAAGCGGCAATAAGAAAAGTTAGGGTCTTCTTGATTCAACCAGTAGAACTCATCAAGAACAGAAATGTTTTCGTTTTCAATTGAGGGAATTGAACGAAACATATCTCAAAGACATTCGAAATGATTTTCCATTTCGCGGCCACCACGCATAATAAAACCATGGCCAGGATGTAAGACACCATCGAGACTTCCTCCTGGCAATTTTAGTTCTTCATAAATATGGATCTTTTTAGGATCCATTTGACCATCGCGAATTAAAAAAACTGCTGCTGATAGTGAGGCAAGTCCACCACCAACAAGATGGGCACTCTTTTGATCAACATTAGCAGGTTTTTTTGGCTTGGCGAAGGCTTCATAGTTTCCGGTAGTATAGTACATATTACCTCCTTATGAGCAGCACCTTGTGCTATCTAAATAAATCTTATAGTTTTCTTAATCGAAGAAACAAAAACATGTCGAAACAAGAAAAAAACAGCCCTTAGGCTGCTAATATTTCTGGCAGGGATGAAAAGAATCGAACTTCCAACACTCGGTTTTGGAGACCGATGTTCTACCATTGAACTACATCCCTATAAAAATAAATCGCACTATGATGTGCGATAGAAATTTTATTGGCAGGGGCAACAAGACTCGAACTCGTGACACTCGGTTTTGAAGACCGATGTTCTACCAACTGAACTATGCCCCTATAAAATTAACACAAAATTATTATACCAAAATAGGACATTAACGACAAGAAATTGTTTATGATGGGTTTTTAATTTTGGTTAAGAATTCAGCCATTTCATCTAAATTTTCGAACCTACTTTTATAGTCATCTGATGTCCCTTTCTCATAAAATTTTTTAATTTCTTCGTTATTTATTTTAAAAAAATTATTTTTTCCTGTTAATACAAAAGTAATTAATGTTGTCAAAGCATAGATTTCATGTTTTTTATCATATTTATCAAAGCCTTCCTCTTGTAGTTTTGGATCATTGTAGAGTATGCCCTTCATTTTTGTTCCTTGTGATGTTAATGGTCTCTCTGGATTTTTTACTAACCCGAAATCTGAAATCTTAGGAATAACCATTTCATCATACTCTTTAATCATAATGTTGTTGGAACTAATATCTCGATGTAAATAGCCCTTTTTAATAATGTAGTCAAAACCTTTTATTATTTTGCTGGCAAGATTTTTCCTTTCTTGGAAAGCTAATTTATTATTATTTTTAGTAATATATTTCTCTAAAGTTTGTTCAATAAATTCCATTGAGTAAATATATCCGTTAGGGTCTAATTTATAAACCTCTAATATAAAAGGGTGGTTCAGCTTCTTCATAGTTTCAAATTCATTTATAAATCTTTTCCTTTCTTTTTCTGTTGAATCTTCATTTAAATATTTTGACGCAAAAAATTTATCGAGTGATTCGTCATAATATTTGTAAACTTTTGCGTAGGAACCTTCGCCAATTAAGCCCCTATTATTTTTTTCATCTTTTATATTAGAAAGTGAACCTTTTTTTTGAAAAAGTGCTTCAGTTCTTATTATCTCAATTGGCTCTAAATCTTGTGGCAAAGAAGTTCCTCCATAAGGTTCTAATATATGCAATAATTTTTGGAAATAATGTTTATATGACTTAATAATATCGAATGAGTAATTGGTTTTTTTACTACTTTCTTCCAAGGCTAAAATATTTTCAATCAAGTCCGATAAATGTCTTGAATTTGCTGCTCAAAAATGTTGATTATTGGGACTATTCTTGTAAGTCCTTGAATTTAATTGTTTTAACTCACTATTAATTTCTAAATGGAAAAATGTTAACAACTTCTCCATTTCCACTTCATTAAAATCCATATATTTTTTCATTATGTTTTCGAAGTTTACTGTCTCATCTACCGATAACTCGCTAATTCTATTTCCATAAACTTCGTAAAGTTCTGCAACTTTTTCTTTAATACTAGCCACTTTATAACCTCCTTGATTAATTGAATCTAAACTATATTGATTCGAATAATTAATATTCTAGGAACAATAATAACTTATTTTAACAAAAGTCTATTCCCTATATGGTTTTTTGTATAAACAATAAGAAATTACTCTTCGGAAAAAAATTCCATTACTAATTACTTTTAAAAAATAATTTATCAATGAAAATAATAAAGAAGGGTAAGGAATTTTTATATTTTTATTTTTGTCTTCATTAAAGAAATTTGCGATAGTTAAGAACAAACTTTTAATTAATTTAAAAGGAGAAAAAAATGCCCAAAATTTTCTTAGATTTATATTTAAAAAGTTATCATTTCACACCGAAACTGCATAAAGGCCACCAATCAAGAATCGGGTGCCGGCAAAACATTTCGAAATCTAGTTATAAACCGAGGGAAAATCAAGTGACAAAAGCCTTAATTAAAACTTGGGCTTGTCTTTTACTAGGACCTTAGTGAACTGTCTTTTTGTCAAAGAAACAAATTATAGATTGCACTCAAAACTTTGTACAAAGTTCTTTAAAACAAGGGTGATATAAAAATATTAAGATAATAAAATCTTCAATAAAATTGATTTGGCAAAAACATTGTTCTTTAAGTAGTTATGATGATTGCAATTTGGAATGGAAAGTAGATATCTATGGAAAAACAAATGAAAGCAGCTGTCGCCAAAAAATATGGTGATCCTCTAGTAATAGAAATGGTTAATGTGCCCAAAGTTGGAGTTGGCCAATGTTTAGTTAAAATCAAAGCGAGTGGAGTTTGTCATACTGATTTACATGCCGTAAACGGGGACTGACCGATTAAATCAATCTTACCATTAATCCCAGGTCATGAAGGCGTAGGAGAAGTAGTTGAAGTTGGTCTTGGTGTTAGTGATGTTAAAGTGGGCGATCGTGTTGGCATCCCTTGGTTATTTTCTTCTTGTGGCACTTGTGAATTTTGTCAAACCGGACGTGAAACAATTTGTGAAACGGCGACTTACGGTGGTTATTCCGTAAATGGTGGTTATGCCGAGTATTGTGTTGCTGATGCCAAATACGTTGGAAAAATTCCGGCTTCACTAAGTTATGAAGCTGCCGCTCCGATAATGTGCGCAGGAGTGACAACTTATAAAGCTTTAAAACAAACTAAGGCAAGTCCGGGTCAATGGGTTGCAATTTATGGCATTGGTGGCTTAGGCCATTTAGCTGTGCAATATGCAAAAGCAATGGGCTTCAAAGTGGTAGCTGTCGATATTGATGATAAGAAACTTGAATTAGCCCAAAAGTATGGGGCGGACATGGTAGTTAACTCTACCAAAGTAGAGTCAGGCAAATTTATTAAAGCGCAAATGGGTGGTGTGCAAGGAGCTATTGTGACGGCTGTTTCTAAAAATTCCTTCCGAGAAGCTTATGATGCTATCAAAAATGGCGGTTCACTAGTGGCCGTCGCCTTACCACAAGGCTCAATAGAATTACCAATCTTTGAAACTGTTTTAAAAGAAATTCATATAACTGGTTCACTCGTAGGCACCCGCAAAGATTTGCAAGAAGCTTTGGATCTTGCTGGCCAAGGTAAAGTGAAGGCAGAGTATGTTCTTGATAAATTAGAAAATATTAATGACATTTTCAACAAAATGAAAAGTGGTGAAATCATTGGTCGTACGGTAATGCAATTGACTTAGTCTACATTAAGTCAAAATAATAAGTTTGTTAGATTTAACCAATAAAAAACTTCTGGAAGAAATTACCAGAAGTTTTTTATTGGTTACTTTAAAACTATTTTTCACTTACAAAGTAGCTTAAAGAAAAAGAGATTTGTAAATTTTCTTGTTCAATAGGGATGTTTGGAGTAGTGACTTTGAATAATTCGACTTGTTGATATAGACCACAAACTTGGTAATGAAGAACGGCTTGCAAATCTCGGTTATCACGAGCGGTGAAAAGTAACGAAGTTTCTTGAAAAACGACTTCATCAGCATTTAAAAGCATCCCTAAATTTGTGAAAGCTATTGAACTAATATAACCGAAGGCCAAAGGTAGTCCTTCTGCATTATTTACTCCTCAAGTTGGAATCCCATAAAGATTAACTTTTTTGCCTGTTTCTTTATGAATATTATTTAAATCTTGGATTAAATTTAATAAATTAGGTAGCGAAAAATCTTGAGTTTCGCCAGGACTTAAAGAGTAGCTAATCTTGTCAATTGATTCGGCAAAATCATCTTGCGTAGCATTAAGGCTATGATTAGTATTGGTAACGTTATGAGTTGTGAGAAGAGGGTTAATACTTGCTCCAGAAAAGGCAAGAGCACTTCCAAATAAAGTCAATAATTTCATCATAATAATCACCTCCACCAGCAATTATGAACTTTTTAACCCAAAAATAATAAATTTTTAATAAAAATATTTCTGAATATTAAAGCAAATTATTAGTTAGCCTTGGCTGACTAATAAGGACTGCAAAACTATTTAGTCTACCAAAAAGCAAAAAGAGAAGGACTTATTGATTAGATAAACTTTAGTGGTCTAACAAAACTTTAATAGACTAAGCAAAATTGAAAATTTCATTGCTTTGTCATTAAATTTTAAAGACGGCTTTAACTTGCTTAAAAACCTAGTTTTTAAGCAAGTTTATGTTATAATAATATATGAGATTTTGTGTCAATTGCTATACCTGAAAAATGGTATAGAGGAAACTCCACGCTTGCACAATCTGCGATGATTGTAGTGTTTGTGTTGAACGAAAAAATAAGTTCAAGCACCGGTATTGGTGACGGCAAAAGAAACCTACGGTTAAGTAATTAACTATGGTGAATTTGAAGTGCCACAGAGACGAGTAAAGGGAAACCTGGAAATGGAACGCGGTAAACCCCACAAGCAAGAAACTCAAATTTTGGTAGAGGAACTTGGCGTCCGGAAATGAATGGACAACGGGATCGTGAGCGTTAGCAAACGATAGATAAATAATTGACCCTTAATTAGCAATAGTTAAGGAACAGAACGTGGGTTATACGAGATCTCCCTTTTTTTTATTGAATTGTGGTAAGTGATATGGAGAAACCATGGAAAAAACCATTCAAGAAATTATTGCTTTTTTAAAAAAACAAGATTTAACTTGAGCTACTTGTGAATCTTTCACTGGTGGTGGTTTTGCCAATGCCATTACTAATATTCCTGGAGCAAGTCAGGTTTATTGGGGTGGTTATATCACTTATTCCAAAACCGCTAAGATTGCCTTAGGTGTCGCGGAACGAGTCATTAAAAAAGATGGATTAGTTGCAGCTGCAACAGCTTTAGAGATGGCCCTAGCTACTCAACGCCAAACCAATGCTGACTTGATAGTGAGCTTTACTGGCAATGCCGGTCCTACTGCCCAAGATAATGGTCAAGTTGGTCAAGCATTTGTTGGTTGTTGATTCCAAGGGAAAACCCATGTTTGAGAGTTTTTTTATCCCAATTTATCTCGAAAAGCTTTTAAAGAAAAAATCATTGATGAAACTTTGCTTTTAATTTGAGATTTTTTACAAGAAAACTAAAACTTACCTAATCTCTTATAGAAGGATGAGGTAAAGCATGAAACTTCAAGTCAAAGACAAAGACACGAAAGCTAAAATAAATATTAACAATACTAGTTTAGGAGAGGCGACATCCTTGAATGAAAAAAAGATTTGAAATCCAGAATTACTAGATGAAGTAATTAAGGATATTGAAAAACAATTTGGTAAAAATGCCATTATGCATCTTGATACTGCTGAAGAAAACTTAAGGGTAGAGACAGTTTCATCAGGAAGTTTTTTGATTGACCAAATCTTAGGAGTTGGTGGCTACCCTAAAGGTCGGATTATCGAAATCTATGGTCCAGAATCATCGGGAAAAACAACCTTGGGTCTTCATGCAATTGCAGAAGTCCAAAAAAAAGGCGGTGTTGCTGCTTTTCTTGACGTCGAACACTCTTTAGACCCGCGTTACGCCCAAAATCTTGGCGTTAATCTCAAGGATCTTTTGGTGTCACAACCAGATTATGGAGAACAAGCGTTAGATATTCTTGAGATGCTTGTTAAATCCAATCTAGTGGGCATTATTGTTTTAGACTCTGTTGCTTCCTTAACTCCTAAAGCAGAGTTAGATGGCGATATGGGTGACCAAACAATTGGTCTTCAAGCCCGTTTAATGTCAAAGGCACTTCGTAAATTAAACGGTATTATTGCCAAAACAAACACTATTGTAATTTTTACCAACCAACTCCGCGAAAAAGTAGGTGTAATTTTTGGCAATCCCGAGGTAACTCCGGGCGGGAGAGCGCTTCGCTTTTATTCATCAATTCGACTAGAGGTACGTAAGGGTGAGACTATCACTGAAAATACGGACATCATTGGTAATCGGGTTAAAGTAAAGGTCACCAAAAACAAAGTTGCGCCACCTTTCAAGACAGCTCTTATTGCTATTAAATACAACGAAGGCATTGATAAGCTTGGAGAAATTTTGGATCTTGCTTTAGAAACTAACTTGCTCCAAAAATCTGGTTCCTGATATTCTTATGAAAACGAGAAAATTGGTCAAGGTCGACAAGCAACTTTAAAGTGATTAGAAAATAAACCTGAATTAATTGATAAATTCAAAGAAACTTTTCAGAATTTCCAAACCCAAAAAAAAGAGTAAAATTTTACTCTTTTTTTTGGGTTTGGAAACCAACGGCCCTTATTTTTATTTTTTATATTTCTCAAAGCCATTTTTCTGGATTTTTTTTTTCAATTTTTGGAAGTTTTAACTATTTCACTATTTATAATTTTTTATATTTTAATATAATGCCAATTCAAAATAAAAAGGGAGCTCCATGAAACGTTTACTTACGTTACTAACGGCCATTGGTTTTACAACCACTACCGCAGTGCCCGTCGTGGCTTGTTGTAAAACAAATACAAATAATTCAGGTATAAAAGACTTAGGAACTTTGCAAATAAGGCAAATCAATTTGCCTATACCCAAGGCAACCTCTTACACTTCCAAACAAGCAAATTTTGTTATCAGTATGATGACCCAAAATATTAATGACCAAATTAACGAAGATACCAAGTTTAAAAATAACATTCAAAATCAAGATATGATTGACTATACTGATGATTTCACCACGAATATTGCCGATTTTATCAAACCAGACGAAACTGTTAAAATCGATGGTTCAGGTGAAATCCAAATCAATATTTCCGCTAACCAAAATTCGAAGATATTGACAGGAAAAACTAATGCAACTATAAAATTTAATCCCAACACGCAATTAGCAAGTGTCATCAATAATACTAATTTGGGCGAATTCCAAACTGAGCCAACAGCAAGCGACATTATTGGAGCTTTATCAGCCTTAAACCCACAAGCACTTATTGATGAGGATGAGGTTGAAGTTCTTGCTTCATCAATCAATCTTAATGGGGCAACAGTTAAGGCTATTGACTCTAATAATAGTTTGTATGAAGGTCAAATAAATGTTACTTATAAAGTTGTGGGGAAAAAACAATTAAGTGAAGTGATTACTAATACTTCACTAGGACTCGTCAATGACGCCACTAATGAAACTATTCTAAATGCCATTAACCAACTAAACCCTGAAGCAAATTTAAAAACAACCGATGTCACGATTGTTACTAATAGTGCCAATAATGGTGCTACCATAACTGCCACCGAAACTAGTAATTATCAAGGTTCTATAGACGTTACTTACACAATCAGAAAACAATTAAGTACCGTAGTTACTAACCTTGACCTTGGTAATATTGATAACAATGCCAATGCAACTATCTTAGCGGCAGTTAATGCGAAAAACACCGATGCGAACTTAAAAACTTCGGATGTTCAGATCGCTGTTAATAGCGATAACAATGGCGCAACTTTAACTGCTACCCAATCTAGCCTCTATCAAGGCTCAGTGACTGTTACTTTCACTGTAAAAACAGCCTTAGATTCAGTAGTTAAAGTTACTGCGCTTGGTAATTTAGATAATGCTGATGATGACACTATTTTAGCAGCTGTCAATCAAGCAAACAGTGGATTAAAACTAACCACTGCTGATGTTTCAATTAAAGTTAATGATGACAAGAAAAGTGCTACTTTAACTGCTAATCCTGATGGGAATTATCAAGGCTCAGTGACTGTTACTTTCACAATTAAAATAACTTTAGATTCAGTAGTTAAAGTCACAGACCTTGGTAAGTTGAATGACACTGATAATAACACTATTTTAAATGCTGTTAACCAAGTCAATAGTGGTTTAAACCTAACCAATAATGATGTCACAATTGCTATTAATGAGAATAAAGATGGTGCGACATTGACTGCAACCTCATCTAGCCTCTATAAAGGCTCAGTGACTGTTACTTTCACTGTAAAAACAGCCTTAGATTCAGTAGTTAAAGTTACTGCGCTTGGTAATTTAGATAATGCTGATGATGACACTATTTTAGCGGCTGTCAATCAAGCAAACAGTGGATTAAAACTAACCACTGCTGATGTTTCAATTAAAGTTAATGATGACAATAAAAGTGCTACTTTAACTGCTAATCCTGATGGGAATTATCAAGGCTCAGTGACTGTTACTTTCACAATTAAAATAGCTTTAGATTCAGTAGTTAAAGTGACTGACCTTGGTAAGTTAAATGACACTGATAATAGCACCATTTTAAATGCTGTTAACCAAGTTAATAGTGGTTTAAACCTAACCAATAATGATGTCACAATTGCTATTAATGAGAATAAAGATGGTGCGACATTAACCGCAACCCCGAATGGCAATTATAAAGGTTTTGTAAATGTTACTTTCATTGTTAGAACTCAATTAAGTTCTGTAGTTACAAAAACAAACCTTGGACCTATAATCAAAGCTGACGCCACAACCATTTTAAATGCTGTTAACCAAGTCAATAGCATTAATTTAAATGCCTCGGATGTTGATATCCAAAATATCAACAATAGTAGTGCTACTTTAACTAGTACCTCATCTAGCATCTATCAAGGCTCAGTGACTGTTACCTTTACTATTAAAATAGCTTTAGATTCAGTAGTTAAAGTCACTGACCTTGGTCCTATAGATAAGGCAGATTCAGCTACTATCTTGGCTGAGGTTAACTCAGTTAACGACTTAAACCTAACCAACAATGATGTAACTGTTGTGACTAACCCCGACGATAAGAGTGCTACTTTAACTGCTAATCCTGATGGGAATTATCAAGGTTCTGTTGAAGTGACCTTCACTATCAAAGCTACGTTGGAATTAGTAGTTAAAGTCACTGACCTTGGTAATTTGGACCCAGTCAATGATGAAACTATTTTAGATGCAGTGAATGCTAAAAACACTAATGTTAGTTTAAAAGCATCGGATGTCACGATTGCGATTGATACTGACAATAAGAGTGCTACTTTAACTAGTACTTCATCTAGTATCTATCAAGGCTCAGTGACTGTTACTTTCACAATTAAAATAGCTTTAGATTCAGTAGTTAAAGTGACTGACCTTGGTAAGTTAAATGAAGCTAACAACACCACTATCTTAGCTGCTGTTAATGCAGCCAATAAAGGTTTAAACCTCACTACTAATGATGTCACTATCATCATCAATGTGACTCAAGATGGCGCTAATTTAACCGCTACCGAAACTAGCATATATAAAGATTCGGTATCTGTTACTTTCAATATTAGAACTCAATTAAGTTCTGTAGTTACCAACTTAAATCTTGGTAATATTGACAATAATTCCGAAGCAACTATTTTAAATGCAGTTAATGCAGCCAACGGTTTAAAACTAACCACTGCTGATGTTTCAATTAAAGTTAATGATGACAATAAAAGTGCTACTTTAACTGCTAATCCTGATGGAAATTATCAAGGATTAGTGACTGTTACCTTTACTATTAAAATAGCTTTAGATTCAGTAGTTAAAGCCACAGACCTTGGTAAGTTAAATGACACTGACAGTAGCACTATTTTAGCAGCTGTTAACCAAGTTAATAGTGGTTTAAACCTAACCACAAGTGATGTCACTATTAAAGTTAATAGCAATAGTAGTGCTACCATAACTGCCACCGAAACTAGTAATTATCAAGGTTCAGTTGATGTCACTTTCATTGTCAGAACCCAATTAAGTTCAGTAGTGTCAAAGACAAACCTTGGATCCATAAATAAAGCTGACTCAACAACTATTTTAGTTGCTGTTAATCAAGTCAATGGTATTAGTTTAACTACTTCAGATGTTGATATTCAAATTATCGGAAATGATAGTGCTACTTTAACTGCCACACAATCTAGCCTCTATCAAGGCTCAGTGACTGTTACTTTCACAATTAAAATAGCTTTAGATTCAGTAGTTAAAGTGACTGACCTTGGCAAATTAAATGACGCTGACAATAACACTATTTTAGCTGCTGTTAACCAAGTCAATAGTGGTTTAAACCTAACCACTATTGATGTCACTATTAAAGTTAATAGCAATAGTAGTGCCACTTTAACTGCTATTGAAACTAGTAACTATCAAGGTTCAGTTGATGTCACTTTCATTGTCAGAACTCAATTAAGTTCAGTAGTTACTAACCTTGATCTTGGGGATATTGACAATTTAACCGACGACATTATTTTAGCTGCTGTTAATGCTAAAAACCCCAACGCTAACTTAAAAGCTTCTGACGTTAATATCGAAATAACAGGAGATAATGAGGCTACTTTAACCGCTACTTCAACAGGTGTCTACCAAGGCTCAGTGACTGTTACTTTCACTGTCAGAACCCAATTAAGTTCTGTAGTTACTAATCGCGATCTTGGGGCCATCGACAATTTAACCGATGACATTATTTTAGCTGCTGTTAATGCTAAAAACCCCAACGCTAACTTAAAAGCTTCTGATGTTAATATTGAAATAATAGGAGATAATGAGGCTACTTTAACTGCCACCCAATCTAGTATCTATCAAGGCTCAGTGACTGTCACTTTTACAATTAAACCGACTTTAGATTCGATAGTTAAAGTAACAAATCTTGGTCCTATAGATAAGGCAGACTCTACTAATATTTTAGCTGCTGTTAATGTTAAAAACCCAAGTGCCAACTTAAAAGACACCGATGTCACAATTCAAATTGGCGGAAGTCAGGATAAGGCAATCTTAACGGCTACTAAAGAAAGTGCTTATGAAGGTACAGTAAACGTCACTTTTACAATTAAGGCAACTTTAGATTCGATAGTTAAAGTAACGGCACTTGGTATTTTAGATAACACTGATGATGAAACAATTTTGAATGCCGTTAATGCAGTTAATAAAGATTTTCAACTAACAAGTGATGAAGTTACTATTGTTGTTAATAATGATAAGACTGGTGCTACACTAACGGCCAATCCCAGTAGCATCTATCAAGGGTCGGTAGACGTCACGTTCACTATTAAACAAGATTTGGACACAGTAGTTGTTGACCGTAACCTTGGATATATTAATAACAATGAATTATCAACTATTCTAGAGGCTGTTAATCTACAAAATCCCAACGTCAACTTAAAGGAAACGGATGTTACCATTGATGTTAAAGGGGAAAATAATGCCACTTTAACTGCTACACAAACCAGTAATTATCAAGGTTCGGTAGACGTCACTTTCAACATTAGAGAACAACTAGATTCTGTAATTACTAATTTTGAGCTTGGTGAGATTGATAACACTGATCCGGCCACTATTATAGCTGCAGTTAATGCTAAAAATCCCAACGCTAACTTAAATGTTAGTGATGTTACGATTGTAGTTAACTCTAACAATACATTTGCCACTTTAACTGCTACTAAATCGAGCATTTACCAAGGATCGGTAAACGTTGTTTTTACGATTAAAACCCTTTAGTTTCAGACGTTATTAGATACCACTTTTAAACTTGGTTAAAACCTAAAACAAAGTCCAATTTAAGTCAATCTAAGTAATTGCGTGATTGGCAAATTTAAAACATGGTTAAAAATTTTCAAATCAAAAAATAAGAGTAAAATTTTACTCTTATTTTTTGATTTGAAAATAGATTGGTCTTAATTTTTAAATTTAAAAATTTAAAAAAAACCATTCCTGGCGTATATTTTTTTACTTTTTGAAACTTTTTTTCATACCATTTATATAATCATTTTTTTACTATAATATAACCTTGAAAGAAAAAGGAGAAACACATGAAACGTTTACTATCTTTATTAGCGGCCGTTGGCTTTACAGCTACTGCCGCAGTTCCAGTAGTTGCATGTAAATCAAATGACAATAAGTCTGATAACAAACAAGATTTGCAAAAACTGCAATTAAAAGCAATTGAATTACCTATTCCTCAAAGCAAGGTATACACTGCAGAGCAATTAAAAGATATTGTTAATGATATTGAGAGAAATGTTAGCGAGCAAATTAATGCTAAAAACTCAGAATATGCACTTAACGATTACACCGATGACTTTATAACAAATATCGATGACTTCATCGATGAATCTGGAAATATCAAAATTGGTGAATCAAATGAAATTGAATTAGTTGTTACAGCCAAAAAAGAATCATCTATTTTAAAGGGAAGTGTTAAAGTCACTTTAAAGTTTAATGATAATACACCATTATCATCGGTGATAAAAGAAACTTCGTTAGGCATATTTAATGACGAACCGACCGAAAATGAAATAATCCAAAAGATAGAATCCTTAAATCCTAATGCTCATTTAAACAACGAAGCAACTATTACGGATATTACGTTGACAGGAGCTACTGTTCAAGCTATAGTCTCAGCAAATAATTTATATTCGGAGAGCTCGGTTGCTGTAACTTTTAGCGTACTTAAAGATTCCTTGAAAGATTTAGTTCAAGTTACCGACCTTGGCACATTTGATGATTTGCCAAATTCTAATGAAATCGTGGTTAGAATAAATGAAGTAAATCCCGATATTAATTTAAAGGCTATTTATCTTACAATTTCGGACATTACACCAACAGGTGCACTTGTTACTGCTAATGCAAATGGAAAATATAGAGATAGCATTGCTGTTGATTATAAAATTAATACAAAAGATCTAAAAAGTCTTCTTACCGAACTTAATGTTGATGGTAGTGAAGCCAACGATGCAACTTCAATTATTACTAAAATCTTAGATTTAAACCCTGAGTCAGGACTTCAACCAACTGATTTACAAGTAACTGATTTAGTTAAAGCGACTGAAGGAGTTGCTGGTTCAGCAACCATTAAGCCTGCTGATGGTGTTGTTAAATATACTGGTTCAGTAAAAGTTACTATTAGTGCTCTAGCACAAATTGATATCAAAGATAAACTTACCGAACTTAATGTTGATGGTAGTGAAGCCAACGATGCAACTTCAATTATTACTAAAATCTTAGATTTAAACCCTGAGTCAGGACTTCAACCAACTGATTTACAAGTAACTGATTTAGTTAAAGCGACTGAAGGAGTTGCTGGTTCAGCAACCATTAAGCCTGCTGATGGTGTTGTTAAATATACTGGTTCAGTAAAAGTTACCATTAGTGCTCTAGCACAAATTGACATCAAAGATAAACTTACCGAACTTACTGTTGATGGTAGTGAAGCCAACGATGCAACTTCAATTCTTACTAAAATCTTAGATTTAAACCCTGAGTCAGGACTTAAAACAACTGATTTACAAGTAACTGATTTAGTTAAAGCGACTGAAGGAGTTGCTGGTTCAGCAACAATCATTCCTGCTGATGGTGTTGTTAAATATACTGGTTCAGTAAAAGTTACTATTAGTGCTCTAGCACAAATTGATATCAAAGATAAACTTACCGAACTTAATGTTGATGGTAGTGAAGCCAACGATGCAACTTCAATTATTACTAAAATCTTAGATTTAAACCCTGAGTCAGGACTTCAACCAACTGATTTACAAGTAACTGATTTAGTTAAAGCGACTGAAGGAGTAGTTGGTTCAGCAACAATCATTCCTGCTGATGGTGTTGTTAAATATACTGGTTCAGTAAAAGTTACTATTAGTGCTCTAGCACAAATTGACATCAAAGATAAACTTACCGAACTTAATGTTGATGGTAGTGAAGCCAACGATGCAACTTCAATTATTACTAAAATCTTAGATTTAAACCCTGAGTCAGGACTTCAACCAACTGATTTACAAGTAACTGATTTAGTTAAAGCGACTGAAGGAGTTGCTGGTTCAGCAACCATTAAGCCTGCTGATGGTGTTGTTAAATATACTGGTTCAGTAAAAGTTACCATTAGTGCTCTAGCACAAATTGACATCAAAGATAAACTTACCGAACTTACTGTTGATGGAAACGAAGCCAACGATGCAACTTCAATTCTTACTAAAATCTTAGATTTAAACCCTGAGTCAGGACTTAAAACAACTGATTTACAAGTAACTGATTTAGTTAAAGCGACTGAAGGAGTTGCTGGTTCAGCAACAATCATTCCTGCTGATGGTGTTGTTAAATATACTGGTTCAGTAAAAGTTACTATTAGTGCTCTAGCACAAATTGATATCAAAGATAAACTTACCGAACTTAATGTTGATGGAAACGAAGCCAACGATGCAACTTCAATTATTACTAAAATCTTAGATTTAAACCCTGAGTCAGGACTTCAACCAACTGATTTACAAGTAACTGATTTAGTTAAAGCGAGCGAAGGAGTAGTTGGTTCAGCAACAATCATTCCTGCTGATGGTGTTGTTAAATATACTGGTTCAGTAAAAGTTACCATTAGTGCTCTAGCACAAATTGACATCAAAGATAAACTTACCGAACTTACTGTTGATGGAAACGAAGCCAACGATGCAACTTCAATTCTTACTAAAATCTTAGATTTAAACCCTGAGTCAGGACTTAAAACAACTGATTTACAAGTAACTGATTTAGTTAAAGCGAGCGAAGGAGTAGTTGGTTCAGCAACAATCATTCCTGTTGATGGTGTTGTTAAATATACTGGTTCAGTAAAAGTTACCATTAGTGCTCTAGCACAAATTGACATCAAAGATAAACTTACCGAACTTACTGTTGATGGAAACGAAGCCAACGATGCAACTTCAATTCTTACTAAAATCTTAGATTTAAACCCTGAGTCAGGACTTAAAACAACTGATTTACAAGTAACTGATTTAGTTAAAGCGAGCGAAGGAGTAGTTGGTTCAGCAACAATCATTCCTGCTGATGGTGTTGTTAAATATACTGGTTCAGTAAAAGTTACTATTAGTGCTCTGGATAAAACTATTTCTTTAGAAGAAATGTCGAAGAAGATGAGTGATTATTACGAGGAAAACAGGGAAGAAGTTAATGACCTTAATCCATCCGACGTCGAAGATACCAATAAAGATAATTTAAAAAATTTAGCAATTGAACAAGTCGAAGAGGCTATGACTAATTTATTTAAAGGTTATGTTTTTAATATAGCTAATATAGATTGAACAGATTTCGTGAAAACTGATTCCGATGATAAATCTACTGATTATCAACTTTCATTTGTTTACTCTAATGAAAAGGGACAAACAGAAACCATCACCGCATTTATTGAATTTCATGTAAAAAACGACATTTAATAATAACTAAATAATTTGTAAAAATACCAACTACATCGTTGGTATTTTTTCTTTATCTAAAGCCTTCATTTTCTTTTGGGTAGTTTTCTTTATAATAAATAGAGTAGCGAATACAACCACAGTTTTTCTAATCAGAAAGGATTAGAAAATGCTTAAAAATATCTTTTTAATCATCCTTGGAGTGGCGGTTTTACTTCTAGGATTGTTATCAATTTGGCTCGCTTTTGCCAAATCACGCCGCCAATTAGTCAAAAAAGCCGAAAAAGAAGCTAAACAACTTAAGAAGCAAATTGTGACTAAAGGCTATCGCGAGGTCAATGAACTAAAACTGGAGTTTGATCATGAGTGCGATAAACGAACTCACAAACTAAACCTTGAAAAAGAAAAACTTCATAATGAAGAAAGTGCTCTCGCCAAAAAGGAACGTTTCTTAGAAATGCGTCAAGAACGTCTTGATGGCTATGAATTAGCTTTGGAAAAAAGAAGTAAAGAATACGAGAAAAAAACTTCGAAAATGATTTCTCTTTTAGAGAGTATTTCGGGAATGAGTCGAGAAGAAGCGCGCAAAAATTTAATGAAACAAATGGAGTTAAGACATAAAAAAGAACTTAATTCCTATTTAAAAAATGCCGAATTAGAAACTCATGCCCAAGCAAAAGAAATGGCCACTAACATCATTGTTAATGCCATGGAACGCTATGCTACTGAGATTGTCAATGAAAAAACAACCAACATCGTTAAATTACCAAATGATGAAATTAAGGGTCGTGTGATTGGTCGTGAAGGCCGAAATATGCGTACCTTTGAGCAATTTGGAGGAGTTGATATTTTAATTGATGAAACTCCTGGAATTGTAACAGTTTCTTCTTTTAATCCTATTCGTCGTGAAATTACTACTAAAGCTCTTGAAAAATTGGTGGCCGATGGTCGGATTCAACCAGCAAGGATTGAAGCAGAACTAAAAAAACAAGAAAAGGAAATTGAAAGTATCATTTTTGAAACTGGTCAAAAGGCACTTCAGGAGTTAGGGATTCTCGATATGGAGATTCCGTTAGTAAAACTTGTTGGCCGCTTAAAATATCGTACTAGTTATGGACAAAACGCTCTTCACCACTCTTTGGAAGTGGCGAAAATTTCGGGAGCAATTGCGAGTGAATTAGGTCTTGATATTCAAACGGCCATTCGTGCTGGCTTATTACATGACATCGGAAAAGCTGTGGATTTTGAAGAAGAAGGAAGTCATGTAACCTTGGGAGCCGAATTGGCCCGCCAATATAACGAGGATGATATTGTCATTAATGCTATTGAGGCCCATCATGAAGACGTGGCTAAACAATCGACGATTGCCGCCGTTGTGGCAATCGCTGATAGTATCAGCGCTTCACGTCCGGGGGCTCGTAATAATACTAGTGACGATTTCTATCGCCGGATGACCCAAATTGAAAAAATTGCCCAAGAGATTCCGGGAGTTGAAAAAATTTATGCTTTTCAATCTGGTCGTCAAATTCGGGTAATTGTTGATCCAAATATGATGGGTGAACATGAGTTAGAAAACCTAATTGAAGAAGTAAAACATAAGCTTTTAGAAAATATTATTATTCCTGGTGAAATCACCATCACCATCATTCGTGAACGCCGATTGGTGAAAGTAATCAAAAAATAAAAAACTTAGACATTTGTCTAAGTTTTTTATTAGCAATTTTTTAAATGTTCTTTTAAAACATGTTCTAAAACTAACGCATTATTTTCATTAGTAGTAATTACGGCATAAAGCAAAGTGACATTACCTTTTTTTAATCATTGACAAACTTGGTTAACAAATGGAGGGAATTTTGGATTATTTTCTAATTCTTCAGTATAGGCTTTGACAAATCAATCGTATTTGGCAGGATTGTGATGATAAATTTCACGTATATGAGCAGAAGGTGAAATGTCTTCAGCTCATAAATCAAGATGCGCTTCTTCATGAGTTTTTCCTCGTGGTCACATACGGTCAACTAAAATTCTTTTCCCATCATCAGGACTAACTGGATCGTAAATTCTTTTAATTTGCAAAATACCCATTTTGACTCCTTCTCTGGCTTTTAATAACTTAATTTTATCGCTTAATAGTCCTAAAAAAGTGTTAAAGCGCTTTAAAAGTGAAAATAGAAAAATGGTATAATTAATAAATTAAAAGGAGAGAATAACTATGAGTTTTGGGGACTTTTTCGCGAAGCGAATGAAACGGTCAATTGAAAAGAACATGCAAAAGTCTACTATGACTGAAGAAAACATTCGTGAGGCCTTAAAGGAAATTCGGTTAACTTTACTAGAAGCCGATGTTAATGTGGAAGTGGCCAAGGAGCTAACCCAACGGATTAAAGAAAAAGCTTTAGGTGGCTATATTAATGAAGGTGTTAATGCGCAACAACAAATGGTGAAATTGGTTCATGATGAACTTGTAACTATTTTAGGTGAAAGCTTATCACCAATAGATCTTACTAAAAAACCAACCACTATTTTATTAGTTGGTTTGCAAGGATCAGGAAAAACTACTACCGCTAATAAATTAGCAAACCTCTTAAAGAAAAAAGAAAAGAAAAAACCATTACTAGTTGGTTTGGATATTTACCGTCCTGGAGCAATTGATCAATTAAAAGAATTAGGCGCTGCTAGTGGGATTCCGGTTTTTGAACAAGGAACACAAGATCCGCGTAAAACAGCCAAACAAGCTTTAGCATTTGCTGAAAAAAACGGTCATGATTTAATTATTTTTGATACGGCTGGGCGTTTACAAATTGATAAGCCTTTAATGGAAGAACTAAATGATTTACGAAAAATCACTAGTCCAAGCGAAACCCTTTTGGTCGTTGATGGAATGAGTGGTCAAGAAATTATTAATGTGACCAATGAATTTAACAAACTATTAAAATTAACTGGTGTCATCATTACTAAATTAGATGGTGATGCCCGTGGGGGAGCAACACTATCAATTCGTTACCTAACCAATTTACCAATCAAATTTATTGGTGAGGGTGAAGGGCCAAAGGCGTTAGCAGCTTTTTATCCAAAAAGAATGGCAGATCGTCTTCTGGGGATGGGTGACATTGCTACTCTTTATGAACGTGCCATGGAAAATATTGATGAACGTTCAATCCAAAAAACTATGACCCGAATGTTTATGGGGCAATATGATATGGAAGACTTACGTAACCAAATGGCACAAATGGCCAAGATGGGGAGCATCGGTGGTTTGCTAAAGATGATTCCCGGGGCTAATAAAATTTCCGAACAACAAATTGCTGACGGACAACGAAAACTAGCCATTTTTACTATTTTAATGGATTCAATGACCTTAAAAGAACGTCGTGATCCACGTCTTTTAAAGGCTTTAACCCGGAAACAACGTATTATTAAGGGATCTGGACGTTCAGAAAAAGAATTTAATGAATTAATTACCAGTTTCGAAAAAGGGAAGAAGCAAGTAATTGAAATGACTAAAAGCGTTAAGAGTGGTCGATTACCTAACTTAAACGCTTTAAAGGGTAAAGGTTTTAATCGTTTCTAATGAAGATTGTTATTTTAGCTTTCGGCAAACTTGACCAAAGTTTTTATCGTGAAGCAGCGCAAGAATACCTAAAAAGATTGAGCCGGTTTGCCGACATTACAACAATTGAACTTAAAGAGGAAACTAAATATAATTTGGCTAAAAACCAACAATTAAATACACAACTTTGCCTCGATAAACTAAAAGCTTATAGTAGTCATGAAGTTTGGTTTTTAGACTTATCAGCTACTTGTTTAACCAGTGATGAGTTAGCCAATGAAATTGGCAAAGTCCAAAACCAAACTACAGGAAAAATGGTTTTTGTGATTGGTCCTAGTGATGGGTTTAATCGGCAATTAATTCCGTCTCACTATAATAAGGTTGCTTTTGGTAGACTTACTTTACCTCATCAGTTATGTCGAATTATTCTGCTTGAACAAATTTACCGAAGTTTTAAGATTTTGGGTAATGAAAATTATCATAAATAAAAATCACCTTTGACGGTGATTTTTATTTATATAGTTTCCTAGTTTCTCAATTCATTAATTAAAAGTTGTAAATCTTGGGCCTCGTGATGATAATAATCATCATCGTGAATTTCTGATAAATCTTTTGCAGCCTTTTCAAGGGCTTGTTCTAAATCTAAAGTATCAACGTGTTTATAATCAAACAAAGTATCATAACCTAAGCTAATTGTGGATACTAAATCAAATTTTCCAAATTCTTTTTTGTGATCCTCAATATCGGCTGATTTTCAGCAATTTTCATCTTGCATGATTATTTCTGCCATTTTCGCGTCAAGAGCTTTTGAAAGCAAGTTAGTTCATTTTAACTCTTGTCCAACAGGAATATTTACGGTTTTTGTGGAAATAAGTAATAGATAACTTAGAGCTTCCTTTTTTAAGTCATCAGATTTCATATCATTAGTAATTATTTGCATATAACTATTAATCAAATTTTCTAAATTATCTAGAGCTTCATCTAGAGCTGTTTTTTGATTATTTTCGCCACATGAAACAACTGTGGCACTTGTGGTAGCTACTAAACCGGTAGCTCCTAAAATTGATAATAATTTTTTCATATTATTTATCCTTTTCTATTAATTATTTTACTTAAGAAAGTTAAGGAAAATTAAATAATAAATAAATCACGATTAGATTGTTATGACTATCACTTTTATAACCAAATTAACCGATTTTTTAAACTCCGAGACACTTTATAACTATAATGATTGTGGAATAATCACAATTCAAATAAGTAAAAAGGTGAAAGGAAACTTATGAAAGTTGTCAATCGGAGTAACTTATTAGATCGTCGTAGGAATATAAAAAGTTTAAAAGAAATTTATGGGGTAAAAAAAGTAGTGGTGCCATCACATATAGCTGATTTTGATTATGATAGTCCCTTTTTTGTAGACCAGAATTTATGTAAATTTTTGAGTCGTAATCCCTCATTAAGTTACCGATTGCCGGATCCACTCTTTTTTGAAAATATTATTTGGTGATATGACAAAACTAAGGGGGTCACCAATATTGATAAATCAATGATTTCTTATTCATTTGGAGTTATTTTTTCGATGGCTCTCTTTTTAGAATTCGGTACAAAACCAAATGATAAAGTTTTAGTTAATACGCCCGCTTACTCACCATTTGTTAAAATTTGTCAAAGTAATAACCGTTCAGCAATTCTTGCCAACCTTCCCTTAACCGATAATGGCTTTACTATAGATTTAGCAAAAATCGAAAGTTTGTTTGCTAGGAATCGCCCTAAGGTATATATTTTCTGTAATCCCTTAAACCCAACTGGCAAACTATGAAGTTTAGCAGAATTGAATGCTATTGCTAAACTTTGCCATGAATATAAGACTTACTTTATTGTTGATGAGGTTCATTCTGACCTGACTTTGTTGGGAAGTGGTTTTGAATCAGCCTTAAAGATTGACAAAGAATACCAAGATAGATTAATAGTAATTTCTTCACCATCAAAAGGTTTTAATTTAGGAGGAACAAACTCTAACTATGTCATCACTCCTGATGAAAAACTAAAGCTTGAGTTTCACCAATATTTACATAATCTTTGGTTAACGACGCCTAATGTTTTTAGTCAAGAATTAGTCAAAACAGTTTATAGTCCCAAAGGTACCAAATGAATTCGTCAAATGGAAGTTAATCATGAGAAAAATTATAGATTTTTAAAGGACTATTTAGCCAAAGCGAATTTACCATTAGAGTTAATTCCTCTCCAAACAGGCTTTTGTGTGGCTATTAAAATGCTCAATGTGAAGTCTGCGGATGATTTAGCAAAAATAAAAAAAATTTTTTTAGATAATGGCGTTATTGTGCAATTTTCAGATGACTTCTATGATTATGAAAACTTCTGATTTAGAATCATCATCAGTACCGACCTCAAGACTATGCAAAAATTATTAAATGGACTTAAAAAAATATTTAAATAAAAGAAGTTTTAAAAATAAAAAACCAACTAGTTTCTTCAAGCTAGTTGGTTTTTTATTTTTATCTATTTTTCGGTTAATAATCATTTAGGTTACTAATTCCGGTTTCTTCGATTAAGTCCGGTTTAGGCATATTCGGCTAGATGGTTAATAACTAACCGTTTCACTTTCTTTTTTAATTCCTAAAGTTTGGAGAAAACTGCTGCTTATAGTTCTAAAATTATTTTGGATATTTTCATTTGCTTTCGCTTTAAAAAAATTAAGATGGATACCATTTTTTAGGCGAATTCAAGTCTTTGGCAAAAAACCAATGATGAGTCAAAAAACTAAGGCAATTAAATCAAAAATATAAAAATCACTAAAAAACATTGTCGCGGTTTCTACAACCGGTTCAAAAACATAATTCGTTGTGGAGTAATCAAATAAATGGTTTGATTCGTCAAGGATATATTTTTGAAAAATTGTTTGAGTTTCTTGAATAACTGCGATGATATTGCGTCGCGAAAAATTTATTTTGGCTACTAATATAAAAGTTCTAAAATATTTCTTTTTCTTAGGTAATGATCAATGATGAATCTCAGAAAGATTATTTTTTAATTTATTAATATTGATAAATAATGACATTAATCATAACGAATAGTTAAAAGAGATTAGACAAGGAAGAATAAGAAGGCATTGAATAATTGTAATTTTGTTAATTAGGGAGTCGTTTGAAGAATTAAGACTAATCGTTAATAAATAAATTAAGATTACTCCAGTAACTACAAAAGTTAGTGAGGCTACAACCAAACTAATCAAGACTTTTTTCTGTGTTAAAGTGAGATAATCCTTTAAATCTAGTGACAAGTTCTTTTTTTCAAATTCTTTATTTATTTTTTTCATTAATTAATTAATAATTTCTCCAAATAATTTAATTAGTTCCATTTCTTTATTTTTCAAGTCTTCATCTTCAACTCTTGGTTTTTTATTTATTTCATCCTTTTTAATTTTGGCTAAATTTTCAACTATTTCCTTGGTTTCTTTATCAAGACCTTTGCTAATATCCTTACCATGTTCATTATATATATTGACTATATTTTCAGACATTTCGTAACTACTCGTTACAAATCTAGATTGAATTAAAGCGGAAGAAACTTTTGCAAATTTTGGAGTAATTGATAATGAAGTTCATTCTAAAAAGTTTCTTGATCAATGAAGGTCATAATAATTTTTTTTAGCATCTTCAATCGGCCCAAAATATGTTCCTGTCCAAGACCCTTTCGTTGCGTTAGTCGCTGAATAAAAAACAATTTCGTTGTTTAAATTTTCTTGGGAAATTCTACTATTTTCTACATTGTATGTTTGTCAAGGCAACCATTTTCTATATTTTGCAAAAGAATAAATTTTCATTTCTTTTAATAACCAATTAGAATTGGCACTCTTGTTGTAAAGAAAAATTGATCTATCTTTTATATTATCTTTACCAAAGGCACCTTTAATTTTATTTCAAAAACCATTATTGAAACCTTGATTCAAATAATTTTCAAAAATATCGCCATAATTTGAACCATAAACTTTGGAAATAATTTCTTTATTTTCTTTTATTGTTTTTTCTAATTTTTTAGGTTTCTCTCCAAAAACGGCAGTGTAAACCTCTTCTGATAAATTTTTAGAAATTTTTTTAATTGCATATTTTGCAACTATATTAATAATTACGCTGACCAAAGTTAAAATGGTTGCTGTTATTATTGGAGATATAACAGATCCTATTAATAAGGAGCTTATTGTTTCAACCACAATCATAGTAGTTATTTTGCGTGGCTCTTTAAGCAATTTTTTTATTGTTCAAACAATTGTAGTTACAACAATTGTTTTGAACGTATCTCAATTTCGGTTAATCTCTCAACCATTAAATGATTGTGAGAAGAAGTCTGGTTCATTTTCATTTTCAGATTCACCTTTAACTAAATTTCACCCATTAGTATTTAAATAGTTCAAAGTTTTATTATTTTCAAAATAACCAATATTGTCATTAAAGGTTTTAGAAATTGCTTCAGTGGTATATATGTAATCATCTGGGGAATCTTCTTTTAATAAAGTTAAATAGTTTTTAATAATTTTAAAATCATCTTGCGCATTTTCTAAGTTGGTTATTTCAAAATTATTAAATAATTTTGAAATATAACTTTGAATAATAATTTTAATTTTCTCGTTGTCATAGATATTGATGCTTCCAGTATAACTATTGTCATGTAATTGATAATTTATTTCATATTTTTTTATATTGTTATCTATTTCTTCTTTTATATTTATTGGGCTATTATTGACTTTTCTTTCTCTATTGGCCCTTTTGGCTTTAATAGAAATTTCATTTATAGATTTATTATTAAAAAAATTGTATAAATATTTTTCTTCATTTCCATTGATATGTGTCTTATTAATAAAAATTGTGTTATTCTTTTCTACTTCTTTTTCATATTTTAATAAAAGATTATCAATTTGATTTTTGTATTGTTTTGAAACGACAATTTGGCTTGAAGGGTTAGCAATTGTTGGGGCTGATAGTGTTGCTGCAAATGATACCAATAATATCTTATGCATAATAAACTATTTTTCCTTTTTTCTATTTTTATAAAATTAATTCTAATAACTGATTATTTTTGTGAACAACAAATTTATTTAAGTCGTTTTAAAACATCAATTCTTTAATAAATCAATATAATTTTCATTTATTGAAGAACTGACTTAATGACAATTTTTTAATTTCTATAAACTAGTAGGAACTAATAACTAGCTTTTAAAAAACAATTTTACAGACCAAGAAAATAGTCTAATTTTAAATATATTATTTTAGAAAAACCGCTATTAAAATTAATTGAAAAACATCATCAATTATACCTAGATAATTTAATACAAATTTGACGGTAGTCATTTACTAACTTTTAAACTAATTGTTTAATTGTATGATACTACGATTAAGACACTTTTAAATTAATAACAATAATTTATTATTCAAGATAAGGTGTTAAGGTATTTTACTTGACACCTTATAATATTGGTTTATAATAAAACAATATTGAATAGAAAAATAAGGAGGTAAAAAATGGTTAAATTAAGATTAAAAAGAATTGGTAAAAAACAAGCTCCTTTTTATCGAATTGTAGCTGCTGACTCACGTGTTAATCGTGATGGAAAGTATATTGAATTAGTAGGAACATTTGACCCTTTAAAAGACGAAGTCAAAATTGACAAAGAATTAGTGTTGAAATGATTGGCTAATGGTGCTCAACCAACCGATACTGTTCGCGATTTATTCTCACAAACTGGAATCATGAAAGAATATCATGAAATCCGTACTGAAAAACAAAAAAACGCCAAAACTAAAGTGGCAAAATAGTTTTGGTTTGGTTGTTAATGGACAATAAATTTTTAGAATTAGGCACGATTGCAAAAACAAGCGGCCTCCAAGGTGAAGTCAAGCTTCTTCTTGATAGTCACATCATTTACCAACCTCAAATAAAAACCGCCTCATCAATTTATCTTTTTGTGAAACAAGCAGGTACCTGACAACCACTAGTGGTAAGTCAAATCCAAAAATCACAAAAAACAAAAACTACATTACTTTTAAAATTTCAAAATTATGATAGTGCGACAAAGGCTAATTCTTTAATAGGATATAAACTTTATGCACTCAAAACAGACTTAAGTTTTCAAATTCAACCTTTATGAACGGATTATCAAGCCATCGTTGATGGCCAAAACAAGTTAATTTTAGAGACTTGAAATAACGGCCATTATGATTTGGTAAAAGTGCAATTAACTAAACCACTTTGAGTCCCGTTAATCCCTCCGTATTTAGTTGAAGTAAAAGATGAAAGTAAAGAATTGATTTTGGATTTGAAAGGACTTGAATAATGAAATATACAATTATTACTCTGTTCCCGAAAATTATTGCAGCTTATTTAGAAGAATCAATTATTAAAAGAGCCATTCAACGTCATTTGATTGAAGTCGAAGTCGTCGATTTACGTGACTATACTACTTTATCTCATCACCAAGTCGATGATTATCAATTTGGTGGGGGCGCTGGAATGGTTTTGATGGTTGAACCATTGGTCAAGGCACTAGAAGCTGTCAAAACACCAAAAGCTAAGGTTTGTCTCTTAACTCCTCAAGGAAAAACTTGAGACCAAAAAGCAGCGCAAACTATTATTGGCGAAACTGACCACTTGATTCTTATCTGTGGTCATTATGAAGGATTCGATGAACGCTTCCTTAAATATGTTGATCTTGAAATTTCGGTTGGGGATTATGTACTCACTGGTGGTGAGTTAGCATCCTTAGTAGTACTTGACAGTACTACTCGCCTTATTCCGAATGTAGTTAATCCAGAATCAATAAGTAATGAAAGTTTTCAAAACCATCTTTTGGATTATCCGGTTTATACCAAGCCCGTCGATTTTCGTGGGGACCAGGTACCAGCCGTTCTCTTAAGTGGCCATCATGCTGAAATTCAAAAGTTTCGTGAAGAACAACAACTTTTGAAAACTTGGCAAAAACGTCCCGATCTTATCGTGGAAACCAAACTAACTACTAACCAAGTAGTCTTATTAAAAAAATTAAAAAAGAAAGGAGCGAAATAAAATGAGTTCAAAATTAACAAAAATTACGCCATCGAAAATCGCCGTTGTTAATAATCAATTACGTCAAGATTTACCTGATTTCACTTCAGGGGATACTATCCGTGTTGATGTTAAAATTAAAGAAGGTGAAAAATTCCGTATTCAAACCTTTGAAGGTGTTGTCATCAAAACCCAAGGTTCAGGAATTAGTTATTCTGTCGTAGTTCGTAAAATGTCAAACGGAACTTTTGTGGAACGTACCTTCCCTCTTCACTCACCAATTATTGATAAAGTAGAAGTAGTGAAACGTGGACGCGTACGTCGTTCAAGAATTTACTACATCCGTAAATTGACTGGTAAAGCTGCTCGTATTAAAGAAATTTTGCCAACTAAAGTTGACAAAAAAGCCGCTGGCAAAAAATAATCAGTTAAAGATTACTTAATCTTTCTAAAAAAACCAAACTCCAAGTTTGGTTTTTTTGTTACTAAGTTTTTATCTAGCCTTTCTCTCGTTATAATTGAAAGATAGAAGTACCAAATGGTGGGAGGTTTTCGTGATAAAAAACCAAAAAGATAAACAACAGACCGACGAACATAATAATGCCAATTCGCGCTTTAACTGGTTTCCAGGGCATATGAATAAAACCCTTAAGACGATTGAAACAAAACGACCAATGATTGATTTGGTTATTGAATTGGTTGATTCTCGTGCTCCCATTAGTACCCAAAACCCCACTTTTCAAAAGATTCTTGGCCAAAAGCCTCGTTTACTTTTAATGACTAAAGCCGACTTGGCTGATCCAAAAGTGAATGCCGCTTGAGTGGCTGATTTTGAAAAGAATAATCAACCAGTTGCCTTTATTAATTATCAGCAGCCTAATTTTATAAAAAAATTAGTAGCTGAAATTGAGAAAACGATGGCTAATAAACAAGCGCGTCAAAAGGAACGTGGTCTTTTAAAACCGCAAATTAATGCCTTGGTAGTGGGAATTCCAAATGTTGGTAAGTCAACTTTCATTAATCATTTAAGCAAAACCAAAAAAGTGAAAGTTGGGAATCAACCTGGAGTTACACGAGGGCTCCAAGTGTTACAACTAACTTCTCAAATTAATCTAATCGATAGTCCTGGTGTTTTACCAGCGAAATTGCAGTCGGCAAAACAAGCAAATATTCTTGCTGGTTTAAATACTATTCGGAAAGATATTTATCCCGTAGAAGAAGTGGCTGAAGCTATTCTAACTATTGTTCAAACGCATTACCCCAAACTTTTTTTGGGTGATGCCGAACTTTCGTCGGAAAATCACTATTTTGCCAAAGAAGCAAAGTTGCGAAACCAAGGTTCAACATTAGTGATGGAACAATTTTTAAAGAAGGTAGCAGATGGAGAATGACCGATTTCCTTAGAGTTTCCTACGAGTTGAACCGAAGTAGCTACTAAGGAAAATAATCATGAATAAAGAAGAATTTATTTTCTCTAAGCGTTGGTCTTTTGATCACCAATATCGCCAAAATCTGACTTTAGACTTAGGCAAACCTCTTTATTTGGCTGGAACAGATGAAGCGGGGCGTGGGGCGTTGGCTGGACCAATTGTTGTGGCAGCAGTGGTTTTACCACCTTTCTACGATAATCATGAATTGCGTGATTCAAAAAAAATGACAGTTTTACAACGTGAACGTCTTTTTCACGAAATTCAAGAGGTATCTCTAAGCTTTACAATTGAAATTATTGACCATCGTGAAGTAGAGATACTTAATCCTAAAGGGGCTAGTAAAGTAGGGATGATAAAATGTTTAAAAACTCTTGTGCCTCAACCACAATATTGCCTTATTGATGCCGAAAAACTTCCAGGATTGCCTTTTCAATCAGCCTCATTAATCAAAGGTGATGATTTATCTTTGCATATCGCGGCTGCTTCTGTTTTAGCAAAAGTAACTCGTGATCATATAATGATGGCTTATCACGAGAGTTATCCGCTTTATAATTTTGCAAAAAATAAAGGCTATGGGACTGCTGAACATTTAGCAAATCTTAACGAATTCGGCCCATGTCCAATTCACCGAAAAACTTATCAACCAGTTCAATTAGCAATCGCCAAGCAAATGAATTTTATTTTTTAATTTTTGTCGCTTTTTAAAATTTTTCCGAATCTATTTGGGAGACCAAAGGAGATAAACAATGAATAATGTGACAATGATTGGCCAAATAGAAGGTGATGCCAAAGTGGCTTTCACCACAGAAGATGGAGCTCATAAACTTTACAAATTTGTTTTAAAGGTACCTCGTTATCCTAAAAAGGGCGCGAGTGAACGTCATGATGATTTTATTAATATCAAATGCTGATCATCAAAAATTGATGATGAAGATAATTTACATGATCAGGCTTATGTCGGAGTTGAAGGTCGCCTCCAATCATTTGGAAATGGCGATTATCGAAATTACAGTAACGAAGTGATAGCCACCAAAATTCTTTATTTAGACTAGGTCGACAAATATTTTATTTATGGAAAATGTTTTGTTATTTTTTTCCTTAAAATACCAAGGAAATTGAAATGAAATTTATCGTGCTCTCGATCATAAAGAAAAAGTTGATTTAAAACTACTAAAAAAAGTTCGACAAGAAATCGAAAAGCCGTTTCTTACAATTATTGGTGATGAGTATCCGGCAGCTTTAAAAAATATTACTCGTCCTCCATTTGTTATCTATTATCAAGGCAATAAAGAATTACTCCAAAATTATCACCAAACTATTGGTATGGTTGGTGATGAGCTTTATAATGATGATGGAATAAAAAACGGCGAAAGATTTTTGGTGGATTTCATCAACGAAAACCGGGTTCTTTTATTTGGTGATAACCAAGGTTTAGATCGGCATTTATGAAAAAAAGTAATCCAGGAAAATGGAAAATTTATTATCATAACTAATCGCGGCTTACAAAATTTTCTATTTGAAGAAGCGATTTTTGTCGAAAAACTGAGCAACTATCCCGACTTCTTAATAATTTCTGAGTCTTATGAAACTGCGACCACTTTTGTTAGTAATGGTGAAAATTATCTTAATTTAAAAGTTGGATTAAGTAAAGCCTTCGTTTTTGTCCAAAATACAACCAATGGCACTAGTCTTGAATTGGGCAAGTGTGCCTGACAAGAAAATAAGGAGGTTTTTGTCATTCCAGAACCTCTTAATTCCAAATTTAAAGGCAATAATATGTTGATTAAAGATGGTGGCAAATTGGTTGAAACTGCGCAAGAAGTTTTAAACCAAATTTAAAAAATATCTTGTTTTTAATTAAAAATTTTATCCCAGAGATAAAATTTTTTGTGTTTATTGTTTCTTTTTTAAAACTCTATATAATACTCAATAATCTTAGATTTTTATTAACTTTTTTAACCTTTAAAATGTTAATATTATTGTAATTAAATGACTCAGAAGGGACTTGAATATGAAAGCAAAAAAATACGATACAGAGAGTAAGTTGAGTCAAGATGAGCTAGCAGAAATTAAAGCAGATATGAGCCGTGAGAAAGAAGGCTCTTTTGTTGACCTTATTTGAAGGTACGCGAAAAAATATTGAGTTCGTTCCGTGGTAATTCTTGTTGCCATTACTATTGCAGCAATCTCCGTAGCAATCACACCAGTCATCACTCAGGAATTAATGAAAGTGGCTGGAAATATTATTGATCCTCCAGTGGGTCCTGGGCAACCTCCACTTCCACCTGGGGACTTAAGTTCAACTACTACTGGTACCTGAGGTATGACTTGGAAACAATTGGTTGGGCTAGCGATTGGTGCTGCCGTTGTTGACGCGGTTTTTGTCTTTATTTCTCAATATCTAGCCGCTATGTTAGGAAAACAAATTGAAATCGATTTGCGGAACGAAGCGGTGGAAAAATTAATCGAAGAGGATATGTCTTATTACTCAAATAAAAAAATCGGAGATATTTTAACTAAAGTAGTATCTGATACGCAAATTGTTGGGGACCAAGTGGCTATAGTTCCGGTTACTTTCCTTAATGCGGTAATGACTTTGATTATTTCCCTTATCATGATGTTTGTGGTTGAATGACGATTGACACTTATTACCATTGCCGTTTTTGCAATTGTTGCCTTAGGAATGGGTTTGTCTTTTGCACCTTTAAGAAAACTAAACATGAAATTGCGTCGAACAGTTACTTCATTAAATGGTGATGTAATTGACCGTATCAACACTATTAAATTAATTAAAGCCAACGGCACCGAAAGATATGAAGAAGAGCGTTTTAATCAATTGCATAAAAAGTTCTATGATCAAGCATATGATTTCAATCTTGCCCAAGCGCTTCTAATTACCTTTTTATTTGTTGGTATTAATAGTGTGCAAGTAGTTGTCACAATTGCGGCTGGTTTAATTTACCAAAATAATACGAAGGAACTAGCCGTTTTAGTTCCAACCTTTATTGTTTCTGTTCAAATATTGATTGGCCCAATTATGTCTTTAGTCAGGGTAATGGTTGGGGTGCTTCAAGCATCAACGAGCTCTCGTCGTATGCATGCAATTCTTACTGCTCCTGTTTTATTTAATAACCGTTATCGTTCTCAAGACGGAATTGATATTAAATCTTTATATGGGAATATTATTTTTAAGGACGTGGAATTTGCTTATCCTGAAAAACCACATCAAATTGTTTTCCCAAAGTTTAATTTCACGTTTGAACAAGGTAAATCTTATGCCTTTGTTGGGGAAACTGGGTCTGGTAAATCCACTGTATCGAAGTTGTTGTTAAGGTTTTATGACCCAACACGTGGTGAAATTTTAATTAATAATAATATCAATTTAAAGGATGTCAATCTTTCGAGTTACCTTGATCATGTTGGTTATGTTGAACAAGAACCAGCTATTATTCTTGGAACAGTTTACGATAATATTCGTTATGCTAAGCGGGATGCGACTGATGCACAAATTATTGCGGCCTCTAAAAAAGCAAAACTCCATGATTTAGTAATGAGTTGACCAGATGGCTATAATACAATCCTTGGTGAACGAGGTTTCATGCTTTCTGGAGGGCAAAAACAACGTTTAGTAATCGCTCGTATTTTCTTAAAAGATCCACAATTATTAATCTTAGATGAAGCCACTTCGGCACTTGATAACATTGTTGAAAAGGAAATCCAAGAACAGCTCGATGAATTGATGGTTGGAAGAACTTCAATTACTATTGCCCACCGTCTATCAACGATTAAAAACTCAAACCTAATTTTAGTTTTAGCTCCTGGAAAAGGAGTTGTCGAAAAAGGTACTTTTAACGAATTAAAAAATAGACCGGGGCTTTTCCAAAATCTTTACGAAGCTGGAAAAACCGAATAGAAAGGTAAGTGATTTTAATGTCTAATCAAAACAAAAATCAAAATTCGCTTACCTCATCACAAGGTCCAAGCAAAAAAAATTCCAAGTCAGGCAACAAATCTTGATTGCCTCATCGCAAAAAGGATAAAAAGAAATTTAAAAGCGAATTTTCTTTTAGTCCTAAAAAATTAACTAACTTTTTAGGAATCGTCTGGGAAACTGCCAAAAATAATCCTCTAATTTTTTCAGTAATGATTATTTCAGTTACCATTGATGCCTTTGTTTCCACTATTTTGCCTTTGTTTGCTGCCAAAATGACCTCGTTATTAATCCAAGGAAATAAAGGTACTGAGTCCTTCTTGGGTATTACAATGCATTGATATAGTTGAATTTATGTTTGTTTAATTGTATTTGCTATCATGTTTGTCTTTGAATATTTAACAAACTTTGCAACGGGGCTTTTTTCAGCCAAAATTGAAATTGAACAACGTAAAAAAATCTTAGTCTCTTTAGTTAATCAAGATGTCGACTTTTTCTTTACTCATGTTTCTGGAAATATCTTGACAAGATTTGTGGCCGATACACAAGCTTTAAGTTTAGGGATTCAACAATTTATTTCTAATGTTATTTATCTTTTTGTTAGTTTTGTCACTGCCGTGATTGTACTTTTTGCACAAAAATTAACTTTCATTGCAGCTTTCGGTTTGATTTATGTTTTAGTAGTCTTAGCGATTGCTGTGATTATCTTTATTTACTACCGTCGCGCTTTAATTACTGCTTACGATATTAAACGTGAAGTGGATGCGGATATGACTGATCGAATTAATAACATTACCTTAATCAAATCAAGTGGAAGTGAACTTTACGAAATTGACCGCTTATTTGACTTGAATGAAACTTATAACCGTAAAGGTGACAAAATGGTCTTACTATCATCACTCTTAAACTTTTGATTGATGGTAACAATTAGTTTCTTAACCACCATTTTGACAACTATAGTTGTTGTTCAAGCAATAAAATCATCTACCTTGTCAATGGCCTCTGATTTAACTTTAGGTCTTCCTTTAGTTGCTTCAATGGCGCTTTCAATTATTATGTTAGTGCCGACATTAAGAGCTGCCTCAAGAGCCTCGAATGCCTCAACACGTATTCAAGAGTTAACATCACCAAAACCAACAATTTTACCGAATTTAGATGGTCCTAAAATCACTCATATTGACCGTATTGATTTTAAGGATTTAGTTTTCGCTTATCCTCAAAAACCAGATAAGATTATCATTCCGAAGATGAACTTTACATTCGAAAAAGGTAAATCGTATGCCTTCGTCGGTGAAACTGGGTCAGGAAAATCAACAATTGGTCGGTTGTTATTACGTTACTATGAACCTTTAAAAGGAAATATTGTGATTAACGATAAATATAATCTTGATGACGTTAATTTACCATCTTACCTTGACCATGTTGGTTATGTTGAACAAGATCCACAAATTTTTTATGGAAACTTCTACGATAACATCCGTTATGGTCTCTTTGGAGCCACTGACAAACAAGTTATCGAAGCAGCCAAAAAAGCTAAACTTGATAGCTTTATTCGGACTTTGCCTGATGGTTATGACACTATTTTAGGCCAAAGAGGTTTCTTATTATCAGGTGGTCAAAAACAGCGTTTAGTTATTGCCCGAATATTCTTAAAAAATCCAGATTTAGTTATTTTAGATGAAGCCACTTCAGCTTTAGACAATATTGTGGAAAAAGAAATTCAAGCACAACTTGATGAACTTGTGGTTGGGAAAATGAGTATTACGATTGCTCACCGTCTTTCAACAATTAAAAATGTTGACCAAATCATTGTGTTGGGAATGGGTAAGGGAATTGTTCAAGTTGGTACTTTCCATGAATTGATTCATGAAGAAGGTGTCTTCAAACGTCTTTACGATGCTGGAAATGTAAAATAAAAAAGTTGCTTTTAATTAGCAACTTTTTTATTTTATTAAATTTTCCTCTTTCTTTCCTAGAGCAAAATTTAATCATTTAGTTTGTGCGAAAAGGACTTAATTATAGTGGAAAAATATGGTATATTCAAATATGTATTTAATACCGGTTTTGCCCATGTAGCTCAGTTGGATAGAGCACGCGCCTTCTAAGCGTGAGGTCGGAAGTTCGAGCCTTCTCGTGGGCACCATCTGAAATCAATCACGCTTCTAGAAGCGTGATTTTTATTTAAGGAGTGGAGTGACCATGTTTTATAAGGACTTAGAAAAAAAAATTTTGGCTTTAATTGCTAATAATGAAATAGAAGAAGCATCCAAGTTGATTGAAGAAGAACTAAAAATGCCCTATATCCCCCAAGAGTTTGAAACTTTTCTCTTGAAAATGCAAAAAGATATTTTCTTTAAAACTAGGGGTGAAAACACTTCGCTAGAAGAAACTAGTTTGACAATTGAGGCTTTATTAAATAAACTCGAAAGTGCAAAACTTACTGATCAAACTTGAGCGGTAATTAATTTAGAGAATTACAATTTGCGTCCACATTTAAAAGAATTAGAAACTTTCCTCTTACGCAAGAATATTCCCGATGATCTAAAGACAATGTTGTTGATGACTCTTCACCAACAACAAATCCCTAATTTACTACAACTTTGAAAAAATAACCAAGTTTTAAAAGTTGTTCCTAGTGAACTAAAAGTGACTGAATTAATGGACTTTTTTCACGAAACAAAATTAACCATTATGAATCATAATTGGTTGAAAAACACCACGTGGGAAGCATTAAGTATTAAATTGGCTTTAATTTTTCTTTTGAATTATTTTCCTAAGACTTTAGATTTTTCTGTGACTGATTTAGCAGCAGCCACTGATTATAAAGCCTTAAACCTTTTGGGAGAGAGTGGGAATTGAGAAATTTTACATTCCCAATTCCAGTTTAACGAAAGCAAAGCTAAAAAAATATTAATTGAACTAGATAAATTTCTAGTTCATTCTGAGATAACTGAATAACAAGAACCTCAACTAATTAATAAAGTCAGAATTAGTTATAATGGAGGAAAGGAAAAAAGATGAAATTTATTGATGTTGCAAGATTTAAAGTAAAAGCAGGAAAAGGTGGCGATGGGGCTGTCAGTTTTCTGCATGAATTGTTTGTGGCCAACGGAGGCCCAAATGGTGGCGATGGTGGCGATGGAGGAAGTGTCATTTTTATTGGTGACTCAGGGAAACATTCCTTATTAGATTTGAAACTCCAAAAAATTTATGCCGCTGAAGATGGTGAAAAGGGCGGCATCAAAAATATGCATGGGGCGAACGGGAATGATCGAACTATCAAGGTACCCTTAGGAACTGTTTTAATTGATGAAAAAACTAATAGCGTCTTAGCGGATATTAACCATGATAAACAAATGGTAATTTTAGCTAAAGGAGGTAAGGGAGGTAAAGGAAATGCTCGATTTGCGAACTCTCGCAATAAAGCACCAACCATTTTTGAAGCGGGTGAACCTGGAGAAAACTATGAAGTAAAAGCCGAATTAAAAGTGCTTGCTGATGTTGGTTTTATTGGTCTACCCAACGCTGGAAAGTCGACACTTCTAAGAGCAATATCAAATTCTAAACCTGAAGTAGCAGATTACGCTTTTACAACACTTAATCCTCAATTAGGAACCGCAAAAGCCCAAAACGGAGATACATTTGTGGTGGCTGATTTGCCTGGCTTAATCGAAGGAGCAAGTCTTGGAAAGGGACTTGGCCATCAGTTCTTAAAACATATTGAACGTTGCCGAATTATTTGTCATGTTATTGATTGGTCAGGAAATTATGGCCAAGAAGATATTATTAAAAATTATGAAATGATTCGTAAGGAATTACATAATTACAATTTAAACCTTGATGATCGTTTAGAAATAATCGTGGCCAACAAAATGGATCTTGATGAGGCCCAAATTAATGATCTTGAAGAAGTAATTAAAAACTATTTTAGTAATAAAAAAGTAATTTATGTTTCTGGTTTAAAAAAAGAAAATACCCAACAACTTTTAAACGAAATTGCTAAGGAATTAAAAACAGCTCCGAAAGCTTTACCAATTTGAGAATTGGAAAAGGAAAAGGCAGCCAATAAAGAATTCAAATTATATACCTTCCAAGATCTTGAAGAAGATATCGAAGTTATCAACCTTGGAAATGGCCGCTGACAAGTCACTGGGGAAACAGTTTTCAAGATTTACCAAAAAAACCCCATTACAACTCATGATAACCTTTTATTATTTAATGAAAAATTGAAAAAAATTGGCGTTTATAATGAACTTCGCAAACGTGGAGCTAAAAAGGGTGATTTAGTAAAAGTGTTTGACTATGAATTAGAATGGATGGGTTAAATAATGGCAGTCATAGATAAAAAGAAAACAACTCCAGCGCTTGTAGAGTATTTAGATTATTTGGTCAAGTTTATTCAAAAATCGGTTGCCAATGCCCATGCCGATGGTGTGATTGTTGGTGTTAGTGGTGGTGTTGATTCAGCTGTCGTTGCTTTATTAGCCAAAAAAGCTTTTCCCAATAACTACCAAACTGTTTGAATGCCCTTAAACTCTAGTCCTTTAGATTATCAATGTGTTGCGGAACTAGTTGAACAACACGACTTAAAAGTTTTAAATGTCGATTTAGCACCAACATTTAAAATTTTGACAAAAACTTGAACCGAGGCTGGGGCTTCATTGTCAACTCTTGCTTTAGCGAACTCAAAGGCTCGTTTGCGCATGACAACTTTATATGGCTTAGGCCAAAGTCAAAATTATTTAGTTTTAGGAACGGATAATGCTGACGAGTGATACTTAGGATACTTTACAAAATATGGTGACGGTGGTGTTGATGTAGTTCCATTAGTTCACCTTTTAAAAGGTGAAGTTTTTGAAGCAGCAAGGTTACTAGGAGTTCCAGCAAGTATTATTAATCGGGCTCCTACTGCTAGTTTATGAGACGATCAAACTGATGAAAAAGAGCTTGGTTTTTCTTATGACCAACTTGATGATTATTTGCGTGGCGAAAATAAAAACAAAGCTTTAAAGGAACGTGTCGAAAAACTTCATACCCAAAGTGAACATAAACGCCAATTAGCTATACACCCAAAACCTTTTTTGCGTCTAACAAATAAATAACATCTTCCTTAAGCTTGTCGAATTGTCAGGTTTTTAGAGAGGAACCTTAGAAAAATCGGTAAAATATATTTAAATAAGTGAAACAGAAAGGCGATGAGAAAGATGTTTATCTTTGCAGATTTAATTGCCTTTGGTTTAAAAATTGATTTAAGTATAATTTTGTACATTTTTGTCGGAGTTGGAGTAATTAGTTTTATTATTTATTTACTAAATTTACTTTTTCGTTCTACAAAAAAAGCACAAAAGATAAATGATGCAGATTGAATTAAAAAACGGGATCGAGAAAAAGCGCAAAATGATGTCGATAACGAAATTCTCTCAATTTTAAAAAATCGTAAGGAAGGGGATGGCAAACGTGTTTAAACCAGATTCTAATTTTCCTTCATCTCCATCTCCTGATGAAAGTTTAGAAAACAGGGAAACCAATAATAGTAATATTCCTTGAACTCCCAACCAACAATTTTACAATTCCGAATTTCAACAACAAGCGGCGCCCTATCCTCATCACCAATACCAACAACCTCTGCCTTTACCGCAGCAAAGTCCTAACCAAAACCAACCTCGAAAATTAAAACCCAATTTTTCTAAAACTGATTTAAGGGCCGTTGAAGTGCCCCGCGAAATTTCCAAAGAAATTCGTGGTGAGAAGTGACGAACAACTGGTTTAATTGCTCTGGGATCAATTTTTATGGCAACTAGCTTATTCTTTTTATTATTTTATTATTTGGTGCCAATTGAAAACGATATGCGTTGAAAAATTCCAAAGCAATTTATTCCGCATCCAGCACCAATGATTGTCTTAGCGGTTTTTGGTTTACTTTTCTTTTTGTGAGGCGTCATTGATCTCACCCATTTAAAAATTGATGTTAAAAATTATAAAGGTGATATCCTCATGGGCTATGAACGGGTGCCATACTTTATTTTGCGTAACTATAAGGCCTTATTAAGTCGCCCAATTTATCTTAATTGAATTGCTTTTAACCTCTATTTTTGGGGAGGGATTGCGATTGGTGTTTTTTATCTTATTAGGACGTTAAGCAAAAATAAACTTCCGATGAACACTGAGATTATTATCATGTTGACTATTTTAGTTTTAATGTTAGTTATCCAGATTGTTTCATTATTCAAAACACGCGCTCGGAAAGGACGGATTTGTGCTTATTATGGTTACGAATTAGTTCCCCCCGATGTTGAGTTGACAATTAAAAAACGAGCTAACCGTCGGTGCCTAATCATCTTTTTCTCGGCGCTTTCAGTTGTGCTCTTTGCGGTAATTATTCCATGAATGATTGTACGTAAAAATAAAGGTAAAAAAATTATTCCATTTGTTTAAAAATCACCACGCCGGTGATTTTTATTTTTTAGCACTCTCCAGTAGCAGTTGCTAATAAGATTGATATAATATAAAAAGTAAGGAGGCAAAAGGAAATGGACTTTCAAGAAAAAGGGCAAGTTAATGATGCTTTGGCAAAATATACACGTGATCTTACCAAGGATGCTCGTGAAGGAAAAATTGACCCTGTGATTGGACGTGAAGATGAAGTTCTTCGTGTTATCCGGATTTTAAGTCGGAAAACAAAAAATAATCCTGTTTTGATTGGGGAACCAGGTGTCGGAAAAACCGCCATTGTTGAAGGCTTAGCTCAACGAATTGTGAAGGGTGACGTTCCTTCGGTGCTTAAAAATAAACGTATTTTAGAATTAGATATGGGGAGCCTGATGGCCGGTGCTTCATATCTTGGTGATTATGAAGCCCGCGTAAAGGCAATTGTTAATGAAATTGGTAAAGCGAATGGAGAGATTGTTCTGTTTATCGATGAACTTCACTTGATTGTTGGTGCGGGAAAAACTGGTAATGGTGGTGGGATGGATGTCTCAAACTTATTGAAACCAGCTTTGGCTCGTGGTGGCTTAAAGGCTATTGGAGCAACAACTTTAAACGAATATCGTGAATATATCGAAAAAGATGCTGCCTTAGAACGTCGTTTTCAAAAAGTCTTGGTCAAGGAACCGACTGTTGAAGAAACGATTTCCATTTTACGAGGTTTGAAGGAGCGTTTTGAGGCCTATCATGGAGTAAAAATTCATGATAACGCCATTGTCGCTGCAGCTGACTTATCAAACCGCTATATTACTGATCGGTTTTTGCCTGATAAAGCAATCGATTTGGTGGATGAAGCTAGTGCAACTATCAAAACTGAATTAGCCTCAGTACCGGCTGAGTTAGACCAAACGAATCGTAAGGTCATGCAACTAGAAATTGAACGTGCGGCCTTATCTAAAGAAAAAGATACGAAATCACGTGACCGTTTAGGTGAAGTTGAAACCGAGTTAGCTAATTTGAAAACTAAACAAGATGAGCTAACAAAAAAATGACAAACCGAAAAAGCAAAAATTGATAAGATGAATGGTTTGAAAAACACCATCGAGCAACTAAGAACAGAGTTGGAAATTACTCAAACAGAAGGTAATTATAAACGTGCCGGAGAAATTCAGTATTCACTTTTACCCGCTTTGGAAAAACAATTAACCGAAGCAGAATTAGCCTCAAGAGATTCGATTTTAACGGAAAATGTCACCGAAAAAGAAATTGCCGATATTGTGGCCCGTTGAACTAATATTCCAATGGATAAACTTGTTGAAAGTGAACGAGCAAAACTAATCACTTTACCAAAAACTCTTGAAGAAAATGTTAAGGGTCAACGTGAAGCTATCGAAGCAGTTAGTGATGCTATTTTACGAAGTCGTGCTGGTATTAAAGACCCTGATAAACCAATTGGAAGTTTCCTTTTCTTAGGCCCAACTGGAGTTGGTAAAACTGAAGTCGCTCGATCATTAGCTGAAGTCATGTTTAATTCTGCTAAAAAAATGATTCGGTTTGACATGTCGGAATATATGGAAAAACATTCAGTATCGAAACTAATTGGAGCGCCTCCAGGTTATGTTGGCTATAGTGAGGGTGGTCGATTAACAGAAGCAGTGCGTCGCAATCCTTATTCAATCGTCCTTTTTGATGAAGTTGAAAAAGCGAACCCTGATGTCTTTAATATTCTCTTGCAAGTTCTAGATGAAGGTCGCATTACTGATTCACTTGGGAAAACAATTGATTTTAAAAATACTATTATTATCATGACGTCAAATCTGGGTAGTGAATATATGCTCAACGCTGAAAAACAAGAAGACATTAATCAAGACTTAGTCAAAGCAGAATTAAATAAACATTTCCGCCCGGAATTCTTGAACCGAATTGATAGTATCGTGACCTTTAACCCACTTTCTAAAGAAGTGGTGCGTGAGATTATTGAAAAACTTTTGACAGAATTAGCGGAACGTTTAGAAAGAGACAACACTTACTACTTAACTTTTAGTCAAAAAGTAAAGGATGACATTTTGAAAAATGGCTATGATCGCCAATTTGGCGCCCGACCAATTAAACGTTATATCGAAAAAAATGTCGAAACATTATTAGCCAAAGAAATCGTTAGCGGCAAACTAAAAGATGAAACAAAATATCTCATTGATTTAGACGATAAAGGTGAATATCAATTAAAACGAGTAAAATCCTTAAATTAGCACTTGATAATGAATAGTGCTAATTGTAGAATGAAGTAGGTGGTACGATGCTTTCACAACGCCAGGAAAAAATTTTAAAAGCCATTGTTAAAGAATTTATCAAAACGGTTCAACCAGTCGGTTCAAAACGAATCTTGGAACTAATTGAAATGCCAATTTCAAGTGCCACCGTAAGAAATGAAGCATCTGCTTTAGAAGAATACGGGTTTTTAGAAAAACAACATACTTCTTCAGGCCGGGTACCTTCTACCAAAGGTTACCGTTACTATGTTGACTATTTAATGAAAAATAAAACTGTTAACAATGCCGATTTAAAAAAACAACTCGAAAACCTGATGGATTTTCGAACTCATAATATTGAAAAAATTATTGATCAAGCAACTAATATTATTAGCGAAATGACCGAATTAACAGCTATCGTTTCCATGAAGGATTTGGTGGAAGAAAATGTGTTGAAGAAAATTGATCTTATTCCGTTAACCCAAACGACAGCGTCAGTAATTTTCATCCTTTCCAATGGTAATATTCATAAAAAGGTTTTTAATCTAGAAAATGCTTCGCTTAATGATTTGGCTATTGCTATCAAACTTTTTTCCGATAACTTGCTTGACCAAAAATTATCTTACGTGAAGCAAGCGGTAACCGTCATTCAACCTGAGTTACAAATCGCCGTCCGCAATTATGAATATATTCTCCAAAGTTTTGTGAACACCATCCTAGAAAATGATAACGAAACTAAAGAAACTTATGGCATTAAATATATGTTGGAAAAACCAGAATTTAGTAATACAGAAAAACTCAAGGCTGTTATTCAACTAATGGAAAATATGTCACCGTTTGATTGGTATGATATTCGTTACTCTTCCAATAAACAAAAAAATAAAATTGCTACCAAAATTGGCGAAGAAAACGATGGTGATTTTGCTGATATTGGGATGGTTGGCACCGAGTTTGCTACCTCTAACGGAAAAAAGGCAGCGATTACTTTGGTGGGGCCGAAACGAATGGATTATGACCAGGCTACCCAATTGGTCGAGTGATTAATTGATTTAGTCGGCTTAAAATTAGGAGGCAAGCATGAAAAATAACCACAATAATAATGATGAAAATAACTTAAATAAAGACAATGCAAAACTAGATAAACATGATGCTCATAAAAAAGCTTTGAAGGAAGCCTTAGCCATTCTTGGTGATTACAAACCAGAACCAATCACTAATACTTCACCAACTGAAGAATCACTAGACAATTCAACAAGTTGTCCAACTAATAATTTTGTCAATTACCAAAACGTAGTGGAAACAGAACTAAAAAACTTAACAAATACTGTTCGCCAATTGCAAGAAGAAAATTTAGAAAATATTGCCAAAATTCAAACCATGGCTCGTCGTCATGGTGAGGAAGAAGTTCAAACTCGGAAATATGGCGGGGTTAAATTAGCCCAAGATATTATTCCAGCCTTAGACTTATTCAAAAAGATTTTAACAATGCCTGTGAAAAATGAAGAAGTAAAAAACTATTTAATGGGCTTTGATATGATTGCGAAGCAACTTGACCAGGTCTTAGCTAACAATGGTATTCACCAAATTGAAGTAAAGGTTGGGGATGATTTTAATCCCCATCTACATGAGGCCACCGAAGTAATTGAAACTGAAAATGTCCCAAGTGGTAAAATTGCAGTCATTAATAGTCATGGCTACAAGTTACATGACCGTGTGATTAAACATACGAGCGTAAAGGTCGCTAAATAAACATATTTAAATTAAATAAACTAAAACCTAAATAGGAGAGAGAAAATGGCAAAAGAAAAAATAATCGGAATTGATTTAGGAACTACTAACTCTGTAGTGTCTGCCCTTGAAGGAGGTCAACCAATCGTTTTAGAAAACCCCGAAGGTCAACGCACAACCCCATCAGTCGTAGCTTTTAAAAATAATGACATTATTGTGGGGGGAGCAGCAAAACGTCAAGCGGTTACGAACCCTGATGTCGTTAGTTCAATTAAACGTAAAATCGGTACTCATGAAAAAGTTCATGTTAATGGTAAAGATTACACCCCTGAACAAATTTCAGCTGATATCTTGCGATATATGAAAAAATATGCCGAAGATAAATTAGGAGAAAAAGTCACTAAGGCAGTTATCACCGTTCCTGCTTACTTCAATGATGCCCAACGAAAGGCAACTAAAGATGCTGGAACTATTGCTGGTTTAACTGTTGAACGAATTATTAATGAACCAACTGCTGCCGCTTTAGCTTACGGTCTTGATAAAAAGGATAAAGAACAAAAAGTCCTTGTTTATGACCTAGGGGGAGGAACTTTTGATGTTTCAATCTTAGACCTTGCTGATGGAACTTTTGAAGTGCTTTCAACTAGTGGTGATAATCACCTTGGTGGTGATGACTTTGACCACAAAATTATGGATTGATTAGTATCGCAAATCAAAAAAGAAAAAAATGTTGATTTAAGCTCTGATAAAATGGCACTTCAACGTTTAAAAGAAGAAGCTGAAAAAGCAAAAATTAACCTTTCGTCACAATTAGAAACTGAAATTAACTTACCATTTATCGCTATGAATGAAGAAGGTCCAATTTCCTTTTCAACTACTTTAACCCGTAGCGAATTTGATAAATTAACTAAAGATTTAATTGACCGTACCGAAAAACCCGTTCAAGATGCCTTACGTTCGGCAAAAGTTAAACCAAGTGATATTGATGAAGTTCTACTTGTCGGAGGATCAACCCGAATTCCGGCTGTTCAAAAATTAGTTAAAAGTCTTCTTGGTAAAGAACCAAACCGTTCAATTAACCCTGATGAAGTAGTGGCGATGGGAGCAGCTATCCAAGGAGGGGTCTTAGCAGGTGATGTTACTGATGTCCTTTTATTGGATGTCACTCCGTTATCATTAGGAATTGAAACTATGGGAGGAATCTCAACCAAACTGATTGAGCGAAACACCACTATCCCAACTGAAAAATCACAAATTTTCTCAACTGCTGTTGATAACCAACCTGCTGTGGATATTAATGTCCTTCAAGGTGAACGTCCAATGGCGGCAGATAATAAATCACTAGGGCAATTCCAATTAACTGGTATTAAACCAGCACCAAAAGGAGTGCCTCAAATCGAAGTTATTTTCAAAATTGATGCTAATGGAATTGTTAGTGTTACTGCCAAAGACAAACAAACTAACGATGAAAAAACAATTACTATCTCAAACTCTGGTTCATTAAGCGATGATGAAATCCAAAAAATGGTTCAAGAAGCAAAAGAAAATGCTGAAGCTGATGAACAAAAACGCCGCCATGTTGAATTGAAGAATAAGGCTGAAACTTATATCAACGTTTTAGAATCAAGTTTAAAAGAAGCGGGCGACAAAGTTCAAGCTGAACAAAAAGCCCAAGCAGAAAAAATTATGACTGAAATGCGTGAGTTAATGGCTAAAGAAGATTGAGAAGGCCTTGAAAAACGTATGGGTGAATTAGAGCAAGCAATGGCAATGGCAGCTGAATTTGCTAAGCAACAATCAGAAGCTACCGGTACTCCTCAACCAGAAGTGCATCCCGAAGAACCTGAATTAACTGACAAAGAAGATAAAAATAATAACGATGATGATCATCACAAAGACAAATAATTACTTATTTAAAAATTAAAAACAAATAAAACTAACTTATAAGGTTAGTTTTATTTACGAGAAAGGAAGTTATGGCAGCGAAAAGAGATTATTATGAAGTTCTTGGTGTGCCAAAAACTGCAACGGAACAAGAAATTAAAAAAGCTTACCGTGCTTTAGCCAAAAAATACCACCCTGACGTCAACAAAAGTCCTGATGCAGAGGAAAAATTCAAAGAAATCAATGAAGCTTCAGAAGTCCTGCTTGATTCTAAAAAACGTGATCGTTATGACAGATTCGGTCATGCTGGAGTTGAAGGACAAGCTGGCTTTGGAGGGTTTGGTAACTTTGAAGATTTATTTAAAAATATGTCAGGAATGGGTGGACGTAGCTCTTCCTTCTCTGATATTTTTGGAGAAATGTTCGGTGAAGGGCCATCTAATCGTAGTGGTTTTCAGAACCAAAGGCCCATTCCAGGTGAAGATTTAGTTTTGGATATCGAATTAACTTGAAAAGAACTAATTTTTGGAACTACGAAGCAAGTTAGTCTTGATTTATTAACGAAATGTCAAACTTGTCATGGCCAAGGAGCAGAAAATCCTAAAGATGTCATGATTTGTCCCGAATGTCATGGGGCTGGTCAAGTGGTGATGGACCAACAATTAGGACCATTTGCTTTCCAAAGCCAACAAACATGTCCAGAATGTCATGGCACTGGAAAAATATTTACCAATAAATGTCATAGTTGTCATGGTGATAGTTATTACGTGACTCGTCGTGATGTTACTTTAGACATTCCGAAAGGGTTAAGACCCGGTCAACAATTGATGATTTCTGGTGCTGGTCACGATTCACCATATGGTGGACCGAAAGGAAATATTTATTTAAATATCCATGTTAAGGAATCATTAATTTTTAAAATTTCTGGCAATGATTTGATTATGAAATATAATCTTAGTTATCTTGATGCTATTCTCGGTCATGATATTATTGTGGAAACTTATGATGGACCACTTCGGATTAAAGTTCCGCAAGGAACTAATTCGGGTGAATATATAACTATCCGTGATCGTGGTCTTTATAAGAACATCAATTCGCATCACCGCGGAGATTTAAAACTTTTAATTAATATTGTGGTTCCTAATCTGGTTGATCGAAAAACTCGCAAAATTTTGGAAGAAATTGCTCAAGATACAACTTTTAAAATTGTTAATAAACTTGACTAAACCCACGTTTTAACTATCATAAAGGGCAAATGTTGGGACTAGTTGAACAAAAGAAAGGCGGCATGGCAAATACATCAAAAAGTAACAAAAAACAAGCTATAAAGAAGAATCATCAACTCAAAACAAAAAGTAATTTTAAACCTATTAAAGGGCCAAAAACTCTTGGCGGTTACTTTAAATTTGATACTTTTGGTACGACTCTCAAAAAAGAAATTATTGGTGGTCTCACCACGTTCCTTGCTTTGGTTTATATACTTTCAGTCAACCCTGCAATCTTGCAAGGGGCTCCATCGATTGACGGTTCCCAAGGCAATATGAATTATTTTGGAATTTTTCTATCTACTGCAATTACAGCGTTTTTTACTACTTTTATCATGGGATTGGTAGCGAATGTACCTATTGTTTTGACACCCACTATGGGGATGAACACATTATTCACATATTCCATTGCCCAACAAGGGATTGGTTTTGAAGGGGCAATGTTAGCAATTATTTTTGCCAACATTTTGTTTACTATCGTGACTGTGACTCCGATTAAGGAAACAGTCTTAAAAGCGTTGCCTCGTTCCTTGACTTTAGGGTTCACTTTATCAATCGGTTTCTTTATTGCTTATGTTGGTCTTCAACAAATCGGTCTATTTAGTTTAACTAATGGTTTGCCGATTGCCTCGTTAAGTAAATTAAAAGACACTTACCCAATGGTTTTATTAGGTTTAGGAACTTTAGGCTTAATGCTTTTATTTCATTTTAAAAAAGTTCCTGGAGGAATTGCCATTTCTCTTCTTGTTGGGTTTGCTTTAGTGTTAATTATTGCAAATGTGGTTCCCCGCGATTCACAATGAGTGGGTCAAGGAGGTTCTTTTGCCGGAGCTAACTTCCGCGATGGCTTTACTTGAGAATATGATTGAAGTGGATGAACTTGAAACATTAAAACAGGGTGACGAGCCTTCGGCGATTCGAAGATTTGGCTAAGTCCAGTTTTCTATATTTCTATTTTACTCGTCACTTTAATGGCCTTCTTTGATGGCGTTTCGGCCATGGGAACTTTAACTCATCAATTAGATCGCCCGAATCCTCAACAATTAATCAAAAAAGAATTAACCATTGATGCCACTTGTGGAATTTTAAATGGTTGCATCGGGACTTCAACAATTGGTGGTACGATTGAATCTTCGACAGGAATTCAACAAGGTGCCCGCACTGGATTTGCAGCAATTGTAGCTTCATTAATGTTTTTGGTAGCGATTCCGCTTTACCCAATTTTTAAAATGATTCCGACTTTCATCACTGGAGCGGCCTGTGTTTACATTGGGTTATTAATTAGTGGGGTTATTACTCAAATTGAATGAAAAAAACCGGAATTTGCCTTTGCTGTAGTAATGACGATCATTATGGCCATGACGACCTATACATTAATTAATGGTGTAGCTTTTGGGATTATCACATATACTTTTGTGATGTTAGTGACTAAAAAAGTTAAACAGATGAGTCTCTTAATGTGACCTCTAAGTCTTTTAATGATTATTTATTTCGTGGCGCTCGCCTTCGTCCAAGTCTAAAAAAATGGTAAAATAAAATTGCTTGAAAAGGCAATTTTTTTTGTCTCTTAAATAGTTTTAAAGTTTATCTTGAAGGAATGGAAATCATGAAAAAAGAAAAAGTGGTGGTTGGTTTAAGTGGTGGTGTTGACTCGTCAGTGGTCGCCTTGCTTTTACTTGAACAAGGTTATGAAGTTGAAGGCCTATTCATGCGTAACTGAGATGCAACGGCTAACAATGATTTTCTTGGAAATAAGACGTTGAATGATTCTATTTGTCCGCAAGAACAAGATTTTCTTGATGCCCAAGCAGTAGCGGATAAATTAGGAATTAAACTTCATCGAGTTGATTTTGTCCAAGATTATTGGGATGACGTTTTTAGCTATTTCATTAAAGAACATCAATTAGGTCGAACTCCAAATCCTGATATTTTATGTAATAAATATATTAAATTTGATAAATTTCTTCATTATGCTTTAAATCAATTGAAGGCTGACAAAATTGCAATGGGTCATTATGCTGGTGTTCGCTTTAATACCAAAACTAAAAGTTATGAGTTATTAGAGGCTAGTGATAAAAATAAAGATCAAACCTATTTTCTTAGCCAATTAACCTCTGACCAATTAGCTAAGACACTTTTTCCTTTGGCCAAGCTGACAAAACCAGAAATTCGCCAATTAGCGAAACTTAATCATTTAGCGACTGCCGAAAAGAAGGATTCAACTGGTATTTGTTTTATTGGTGAAAGAAATTTTAAAGATTTTTTACAAAATTACTTACCCCACCAACCGGGCAAAATTGTGGATATTGAAACTGGTGAAGTCTTAGGGACACATGTTGGCGTGATGTATTATACTATTGGTCAACGGAAAGGTTTAAACCTTGGGGGGCAATTGGAACCGCATTATGTCGCAAAAAAAGATATCGATAAAAAAACTCTTTATGTTGCGAAAGCGAGTGATGAGAGCCATTTGTTATCTTCTGGTCTAATCATGAACGAAGTTAATTGAATTAGTAATCTTAGTTATTATTTTGCCAACCCGAATTATTTCGAAGCGGAAGCCCGTTTCCGTTACCGCCAACCTTTAAGTAAGGTACGAGTGCAAAAGTTATCAAATAATGGCAATGACGTGACTAATGGCAAAAACGCCGAATGAAAAGTCACTTTTAGCCAACCTTTAAAGGCCATCACTGAGGGTCAAGCAGCAGTTTTCTATCATGATGGCGTTTGCCTTGGCGGTGGGACAATCACAAAAGTTTTTGCTTCCCCTAAAAATAATTTATAATTAAAGAAAAATAAGGGAGTTTAATATTTATGGGAAACCCATCAATGACAATTGTCTTGTTAGTTGTCCTTGTGGTTGTAATTATTTTTGTAATTGTGACCACCATTACAGGTCGCAAGGCGTCTAAGAAAGAAAAAGCCAAGCGTTATCAAGAAGTTCGAAACCAAATCAAAGATTATATTGCCACAGTGGAAAAACGTCGTAACTTACGCATCGAATTTGAAAAAGTTTATGCTCGTAAAGGAGCGGAATATAAATATCGTGATGTGTTTGATGTAATCGTTGAGCTAATCGAACCAAAAACTAATAAAGTCTTAGAAGTTCGTGCTTATGAAATTGAAGGTCTAACGACAAAAATTGACAAAAAAAATTATAAAACTGATTGAGTAGTTAACGGTGCTCTTGAATTAGAAGAAACGAAACGAAGAATTGCTATTGCTGAAAAAGAAATCAAGTTAACTAAATCCGAAAAACAACTTATTCGTCAAGAAGAAAAGGTTCGTGAAAAAGAGTTAAAAGCAAAAGAACGTGAAGAATTAAAAACTGCCAAAATCGATCACAAAAAGAAAAAGACTGAGCCAACTCCAATCGTTCGTCCCTCGCAAAACGTAAGTGGTAAATTTATTCCCACTAGAAAAAAAACCGATTAACGTTACCAAATTAATGAAGCCTAACTTTGAATGTTAGGTTTTCTTTTGGTTCGAGACCAAATTAATGGAAGGCTTCGGTTTTTGTTACAATTAGGAAAGTAGAAAAGGAATTATTTTAGATGAGTATTTACCAAGGGCCCTTATCAAAAGAAGATTTTAAAACCGCTTTAGTGGAGTGTGAAAAAAAAGCTTGGGTATGACATAGTTTCGCGAATTTTAAGCAGATGCTTGATGCTCAAAATGCCAAAGAATTTATTTATTGAGGTAAAGATAAAATTACTAATGAAGATGACTATCATAGCGATGCTTCTACGATTGATCTTTATGAAGTTTATTGTCAATTATTAGATAATAATAATCAGCAAGATAACGAAAGTTTGACAAAATTTTCCCAAAATTGAACTGATGAGGACGGTTTTGTCTTGACAAAGTTTCAAGGGGAAACTATTGAAAATGGTAATGAAGTAGGAGACAAAGCACGGGTTTTTTGAACACTGGAAAATGCTAAAAAAACACCCCATTTAAAGGTAGCGGATTTTTCTGGTAACCTAGATTTTGTTGCAGTTCAAAAACAGACAACCGACTTACTAAACAATGAACAAAGCCAATATCACTATCTTTTTGAACCAGCGTTTGGCTATGATAATAATAATTTAAAAACCCGTTGTGACATTCTACGTTTGAACGGTAATAATCATGTTGAAATTATTGAAATAAAGGCCACTTCAAAAATCAAGCCGGAACACTTTTTTGATTTAGCTTACCAAATCTTTATTCTGGAAAAAAATGGTTTGATTGTTGATGAAGTTTATTTAGGTCACTTACGTGATAATTTCATTTTAGGAGTGCCTTTTGCTTATGATGATTCGCCACTAAAAGATTTGGCTAGTACTCTTTATGAAGAAACTCCCCAAATCACTTTTGCGGAAGCGAAAACTGCTTTTGAAAAAGTTTTAAACAGTAATTGGCAACCAGATAGCGAAATTAAAATGATTGAAGATGAATTTGATTATTTCCTAGACTTTGACCCCTGACTCAAAAAACAAGGAAGCAAAACTGCTCCCTATTCTTTATTGGAAGCTTATCGTGATTTAGAAACTCAAGGACGATGGGAAAGTTGAATTAATGAGTTGAGTACTTACCTAAATAAACCTTTGAGTCTTATGACTTATTATTTTCAACAACCAAATTGCAGTTGACCCGTTGCTTTAAAACAAAAAAAAGGTGCCAAAATTTGAGCTCCGAAAGAAACTTTTTGTTATCACATAATGCCATGATTTGATACGTCACAACCGCATATTTTTCAATTAACGGGGTCAAGTAATTTTGCTAACAGTAAGAAAGCGCAGGTTTATTGAGAAACACAACAAGTTTATTTAACAAAAATAAAATCTTTAAAGGGTTTGGAAGCCTCCTTAACTTTTAAAGGAGACGACTTTTTCCTTCCTTATCATCATGAACACCTTGACCTAGTTCATCAATATCAGACTAACAAATTCAGGATAACTGACGCAATTAATGGTAAACAAGGGTATGTGAAGCAAAATTTAGTTCAATATAGTCACTACCCCGTCTATATGTATGATTTTGAGACAGTTAAATGGGCTATTCCCCGCTTTCATCGTTCTAAATCTTATCAACAAATCCCCTTCCAATATTCGATTGATGTTTTAATGGACGATAATTATGATTACAACCAACCACAATCGATGAAACATTATGATTTTCTTGCAAACCAAATTGCTGATCCTCGTCCTGAATTTTTACGAGAATTTTTAAAAGCTATTTTTAGTCAAGGGCCTGGAGTTTATGTTGCTTATAATGACTCCTTTGAAAAAACAGTTCTTAAGTATGCAGCTTGAGCTTTTCCGGAACTCAAAATTCCTTTATTCTATATTGTCCAAAACACCATCGACTTGATGACCTTTTTTAAAGGTAAAAAAGGTGTTTATCCTTGATTTATGGTTAATCACCCACTTTTTGAAGGTAGTTACTCAATTAAAAAAACGCAACCTGCCTTGGAGCCTAATTTTTCTTATACTGATTTGACGATTAATAAAGGTGATAAAGCTTCACAAGTGTTTCGAGAGTTTATCGATGGTTTAATTCCGCAAGCAGTTTGGGAGGAAGGAATTTATCCTGATTTGCTAGCTTATTGTAATCGGGATACTTTAGCGATGGTCGTTATTCTCCAACGTGTTAAGGAAATTTATCAAGAATGGGAGCAAAATGCAAAATAAAGTTAAGTCAAAAATGAAAGTCATTTTTTTTGGGACTCCAAAAATAGGGGCTACAATTTTAGAAAGTTTGGTGACTAATCCAGAGGTGGAAGTGCAACTAGTCGTTACCCAACCAGACAAGAAGGAAGGCCGAAAACTTAGATTAACAAGTTCGCCTGTTAAAGAGATGGCTCTAAAATATGGTTTACCCGTTTTACAACCAACGAAAGTCGCTACAATTATTCCAGAGTTAACTGCTCTGAAACCAGATTTTTTGATTACCTGTGCTTTTGGTCAATTTTTACCGCCTAAGGTTTTGCAAATTCCTCAAATAGAACCATTAAACTTACACGGTAGTCTTCTACCGGCCTATCGAGGAGGAGCACCCATTCAAATGGCGATTTGGAATGGTGATACCGAGACCGGGATGTCATTAATGCGAATGGTCAAAGGGATGGATGCAGGGCCTTATTTTGCTCAAGCTAAACTAACCATTAAACCAGACATCAATAGTGAAGAATTATTTAGCGAGATGGCTGATTTAGGAAGTGTCTTGTTAAAAGAAAATTTGAAAATGATTTTTGAGGGAAAAATTGACCCACTAGATCAAATTGAAAGTCTAGTCACTTTTGCTCCTATTCTAAAATCTGAACAAGAGCATTTAAATTGAAATAATACAACACGCAATTTACATAACCAAATCCGGGCTCTTAGCCCTCAACCGGGAGCTTGGACCACTTATAAAGAGCAACGTTATAAAATTTTAAAAACAACCGCTCTAGAAAACTGCAAGAACAAAATCAAAACGGTAATTCCAGGCACTATTCTTGAAATCAATAAAAAGGGTATTACTGTGGCCACCCAAGATGGCCAATTACAAATCTTAGTTATTCAAAAAGCGGGCAAAAACCCAACACCAGCCGGAATTTTTGGCTTAAATGCTTTCCAGATTGGAGGAAAATTTATCTAATGATGCGTTCATTTAGCTACTTTCGAAACACTCGTTATTTAGTAACTACTGCAGTATTATTAGCCGTTTTGTTCATCATGGCTTTGCCAACAATTTTTATTAAAATTGGTGACTCTTCTTTTCAAATTGCTGATGGACTTTATATGGCCTTAATTTGTGTTATTCCCGGACCAATGATGTTAATTGATGGTATTTTATGGCCAACTTTTTTTGATTTGGCATCTGGAGGAATGGCTTATATTCCGATGTCGATTTTGGTGCGCGTTTTAATGTTTGCTGTTATTAAATTATTTAAAAAACCCTTAACAGTTTATGGAGCTTTGGCTTTTGCTGGGTTAATGCTTTTTTTCTACTTACCTTATAATTATGGAATCAACTTATCTTTAGGTAAAGAGCAAGCTACCGCTTATATGTTGAAGGAATTTATTGTTGATGTTATCCAATATGGAATTTCGTTAATGGTGAGTGTGCTCCTAGTAACACTTTTCCGCCGTCCTAAAATGCGGGTTTTATTTGATTTTAGTTATTTAAAACCAGTGTCTGCTACCCCAACTGCGGCCAAAGATAGGGTAGGTAATTACAAAAGACCATTCCGCCGTTGAAGGGAAGGGACAGGTTATAAGCATCATGATTCTCAAACAAACCAAAAATCGACAATAATTATTGATGAAGAAATTACTCTCACCGAAAGTAACATTGCCAGTCAGGATTTAGATTCTAGAGTAGAATTTGAGGAAATTACTAATACGACAATTTTCCATCCAAGCGACCAACCGGAAGATTTAACAAATGACGATGAAAAAAGCAAAAAATAAACTTTTTCGGCACCTAAAAGTAAAAGGGTAATTTCGCTTTTCGAGAGAGTTAGTTATAATCAATATTGATTTAAAAAATAAATAGCTAAATGAAGAAATCAAAGGAGAGTTTAGTATGAGCATGCAAGTAAATGATTTAAGACCTGGCTCAACATTTCTAATGGATGGAAATGTATACGTAGTGATTGAACAGTCATTTTCTAAAACTGGTCGTCAGCAAGGTAAGGTAACCGTTAAAATTAGAAATATGCGTACCGGATCACGTACAGAAATGACTTTCACCGGTGGTGATAAAGTTGAGAAGGCCATGATTGACCGTAAGGATATGCAATATCTTTACAATGATGGTGAAAATGCCTATTTAATGGACACCGAAACTTATGATCAAGTTCAAATTCCCATGGCTAGCTTAGATTGAGAAAAGAATTTTTTAACTGATGGATTAATGTTAAAAATGACTGAATTTGACGGTGAAATTTTAGGGGTAACTTTACCCGACAAAGTGGAATTAACAATTGTCGAAGCCGAAGCAGCGGTGAAGGGAGATACCACTTCCGGAGCACAAAAAAAAGCCAAATTGGAAACTGGCTATGAGATTCAAGTGCCTTTATTTGTAAATGAAGGGACCAAAGTCATTATTAATACCAACGATGGTAAATATGTTGGGCGTGCTCAATAAAATAATTTTTATTAGAAATAGATGCCTTTTTAAAATAAAAGTGGTGATAAGGTAATGACTTTGACAAAAGGCTAACTAGAAGCCAAGGAGAAAAAGCAATGGATATTTTGATTGAACAAAACACCCGTGGAACTTTAGAAATTAAACATCGCGCGTTCAACAAGCTTTTAAAAATGATGATTTTAAATAATAATAGTTCTTCTGACATTAAGGATATCGAAGTAACTAGCGAAATTTACATGGATCATTATTTTTACATCTTAGTGAAATTTATTTTAAAACCAGAAACCAAGTCATTTGCTTTTGATGAAAAGCAAATGATTCACCAAATTGAAGCAATTGTAATGAAAACTTTGGATTTTAAACCAAAGAACATTGCTCTTGCCTACCAACGGAAATAGGAGAAAACAACATAATGCAATTTAAAGAAGAAAAAATTAAAAACGAAGGTCAAGGAAAATGAATTATCACTCTTGACGGCGAAGAATACCAAGACTTTCTAAAACGAGCAAAAAACCGTTTAAAAATTAATTTGGAAATCCCTGGTTTCCGTAAAGGTAAAGCCCCAGAAAGTGAAATCAAAAAATATCTAACTCCCAACCGAGTTTATAACGAAGCTTTCCGTTTAGCGATCCAACCTGCTCATGAATTTGCTTGAGCTCAAGACCCAAAGCTACGTCCTTTAACCACACCAGAACCAAAATTGGCTAAAGTTAATGATCACGAAATGGTGGTTGAATTTATCTTTGACATTCAACCAGAAATTAAATTAGGCCAATATAAAGGGTTAACTAATTTAGAAAAAACCCCTATTGAAGTGACTGATGACGAAATTGACCAAGTTCTAAAAGGTTATCAAGACCGTTTTGCCATGGAAAAAACTCGTGAAAACGGGGAAACTATTAAAAAAGGCGACGAAGTTATTTTCGATTTCAAAGGCTTTGTTGATGGTAAACCTTTTCAAGGTGGCGAAGCCAAAGATTACAAATTAGTAATTGGTTCAGGACAATTTATTCCTGGTTTTGAAGAATCAATGACTGGTTTAAGCCATGGTGAACACAAAATTAAGGTCACTTTCCCAGAAAACTATTCAGCTGAACTTGGTGGAAAAGAAACTGAATTTGCTTTAAATATCAAAGAAATCAAAGAACGTAAACTCCCAGAAATTGATAACGAGTTGGTCAAAGATTTAAACCTTAAGGGTGTTAAAAACCTTCAAGAATTAAAAACCAAGATCACTAATGACATTAAAGACCAAAAAAACCGTGAAGAAAAAAACCGTTTCGTAAATCATGTCCTTGACGAAATTGTGAAAACCTCTGATATTCAAATCCCTGCCAGTGCTGTTAATCAACAAATTAAAGACTTGAAAAAGGAATTTGAGCAAGAAATCACTCGTCAAGGTTTAGACTTAAAAACTTATAAAAAATTAACCAAGATGACTGATGCCGATATTGACCGCGAAATTGAAGCTGATGCCAAAAGCCGTCTAGCTACTTTCCTTGTAGTTAACGAAATCAAAAAGGCTGAAAAATTTGTACCTACCGAAGCCGACATCAACCAAAAATATGCTGATTTGGCAAAACAATTTGGTTTAGAAGTCGAAAACTTAAAAGCAGCCATTAATCCTGAACAAGTAAAGCAAGAGCTTGAAAGTGAGATGTTAACTAATTTCTTATTTAACAACAACGGCCGTTAAAAATTAGGTAAAATTTATATGATTAAAAGAATCGTAAGTAATTAAGATAAAATAATCTTTTATTTTAATTTTAACTAACGATTTTTTCATGTTTTTAACTTCGAAATATCGATCAAAATTAAACTCATAAACTTTTAGCACTTCCAATAGACAAGTGCTAAAAAATATGATATTCTCATTTTGTTAGAGGAGGACTCAAATGAATCAAGAACTAACTCTCCCGGTTTTAATTAGTCGAGGCGTGATTGTCTACCCAGGCTTTCATGAGACAATTGAAATCGGTCGTGATCAATCAAAAGAAGTGATTGAAACGGCCTTAAAAAAATATGATAGTAAAGTGTTGCTTTTGTCTCAAAAGAAAATGATTGAAGAAGAACCAAAACTCGATGAAGTTTATCTTTATGGAACAATCGCCACTGTTGAAATTACAAAACGTTGAAAAGATGGTACATTGACAGTTTCATTAACTGGAATTAGTCGTGCCAAAACCGATGTGGTACGTTTGGATGAAACTAATTTGCCAATGGCAAAAGTAGATATTCTTGAAACTGATCACACAGAAGCTAACCTTGAACAAGCGGTGGAATTAATCAAAGCTTTAAAAACTGAATTACGCGATGTTCCTGAAAGTGTTGACCAATTCTTGGCAGCGCCAACTTTAGGTCAATTAGGAGCAACGGTTGATATTCTAACTTTAGAACTTCCTCAATTGACACTCGACCAAAAAGTCCAACTCTTAGCTACTTTAGACCCTGTGGCTCGTTTAGAAATCCTTGTTGGGGGTTATATTCGTGGTGACAAACAAAAACAAGACCGCGAAGTGGAAACGGAAATTTCTCGTAAAATCAAGGACCGCATGGATCAACAACAACGTGAGTATTATTTACGTGAAAAAATGCGCACAATTAAAGAGGAACTTGGTGAAGGTGAAGGCTCAGATTCTGATGCCATTCAAAAATACCGTGAACGTTTAGAAAAAGAACCTTTCCCCAAAAATGTTAAGGAAAAAATCTTAGCTTCAATTAATAAGTTAGATTCAATGCAAGGTGCTAGTGCTGAAGCGAATGTTGAACGTAACTATATTGATTGAATGATGTCAATTCCATGGTGAGAAACGACAGAAGACTTGAAAGATTTAGTCCATGCCAAAGAAGTGCTTGATGTTCATCACTATGGTCTAAAAAAAGTTAAAGACCGTATTGTCGAATACCTTGCCGTAATGCAAAAAACTAATAGTCTTAAAGCACAAATTATTACACTTGTTGGCCCTCCAGGGGTCGGTAAGACTTCATTAGCACGTTCAATTGCTGAAGCTGTTGGCCGAAACTTTGTGAAAGTTTCGCTAGGTGGTGTAAAAGATGAAGCGGAAATTCGTGGTCACCGAAAAACCTATGTTGGGGCAATGCCAGGCCGTATTATTCAAACCATGAAACGTGCCAAAGTAAAGAACCCTTTATTCTTATTGGATGAAATTGACAAAATGTCTTCTGACCAACGTGCCGATCCGGCGTCAGCAATGCTTGAGGTTCTAGATCCTGAACAAAACTCAGAATTTAGTGATCACTACATTGAGGAAGCTTACGATTTAAGCGACGTAATGTTTATTGCTACGGCTAACTACTTAGAAAATATTCCTGAGGCTTTGTATGACCGTATGGAAATCATTAACCTTTCAAGTTATACAGAGATTGAAAAAATGTCAATTGCGAAGGAATACCTAGTACCGAAGGTTTTAAAAGAACATGCCTTAACTGCTGAAGAATTAAATTTCAGCGATGCTGCTATCGATGAATTGATTAAATACTATACTCGTGAAGCAGGAGTTCGTCAATTAGAACGTTTGCTATCATCGGTTGCCCGTAAATTTATCGTTAAATTACTTAATAAGGAAATTGACCATTTGGCAGTCACTCCAGAAATCGTTAATGAATATTTAGGAAAACGAATTTTCGAACATACTGATAAACAAGAAAAATCTCAAGTTGGAGTTGTTACTGGTTTAGCTTATACCCAATTTGGTGGTGACATTCTACCAATCGAAGTTAACTACTTCCCTGGTAAAGGAAACCTAATCTTGACTGGAAAGTTAGGAGATGTGATGAAGGAATCGGCTTCAATCGCCTATGACTACGTCCGTTCGAACTATAACAAATTTGGCATCAAGCGCGAAACTTTTGAAACTAATGATATTCATATCCATGTTCCTGAAGGAGCGGTGCCTAAAGATGGACCAAGTGCGGGAGTAACAATCACCACAGCGATTGTTAGTGCCTTATCTGGTCGCCCAGTTTCAAAAGATATTGGAATGACTGGAGAAATCACTCTTCGTGGTCTCGTTCTACCAATTGGTGGACTTCGTGAAAAATCAATTTCAGCAGCCCGAAGTGGTTTGAAAACTATTTTAATTCCAAAGAAAAACTTGAAAGATTTAGATGATGTTCCTGAAGAAGTCAAAAAAATCTTAGAAATCAAGGGGATTGAACGTTTTGACCAAACTTTTGAAGAAGTTTTTGGTTTAAAAGTCAATGAGAATAATTAAAATTAAAATAACTATAAAATAACTAGGAAACTAGTTATTTTTTTTATGGAGGTATTGATAGTGGCGAAACAACCATTAGCCTTTTTACTCCGACCGGAGAGCACTAAGGACATCATTGGACAACAACGGGTTTTAGGGGATCAAGGTTTAATTAAAAGGATGGTGGAAAAAAAATTCCCCACTTCCTTAATTTTCTATGGACCACCAGGGACTGGCAAAACTAGTTTTGCCACGGCTTTGGCTAAAGACCTTGGTTTCCCTTATGCTTCATTTAACGCAACTTTGGATAAAAAAGAAACACTTAATAAAATCATGACTGAAAGTCTTAATCATGATCACTTTGTCTTGATTATTGATGAAATTCACCGAATGAATAAAGATAAACAAGATTTGCTCTTAGAGCATCTTGAAAAGGGAAATTTAACTGTCTTTTTTACCACCACAGAAAACCCATTTTTTGTGATGAATCCAGCGATTCGTTCTCGTGCCCACATTGTGAAAGTCGAGCCTATTAGCCATAAAGAAATGTTTGGTTTTTTTAAAAAATTATTAAAAAAACCAGAGTTTAAACTCAAAATTGATGATGAAGCCTTAGACTATTTAACGCAGATTTCCGCTGGGGATTTAAGAAGTGCCCTTAATAATTTAGAACTCCTTTTAAACCTTTATCCGAAAGAAAAAATTACTTTGGATTTTGTCACTGAAGTATTACCTTTAGCCCAGGTCAAAGGAGCTCATTATGGTGATGATATGGCCGACCTCAAGTCAGCTTTGCAAAAGTCAATTCGGGGAAGCGATGTTGATGCCAGCCTTTATTATTTTGCAAGATTAGCTGCTATTGGCGATTTTGAAACTTTAATGCGGCGCATGGTCGTAATGGCTTACGAAGATATTGGTTTAGCTAATCCGCAAGTGCCACCAAGAGTCTATTCGGCTTGTGAAGCCTTTCGCCACATTGGAATGCCAGAAGGCATTATCCCTCTAGGTTTGGCGATTGTAGAAATGGCTTTAAGTGAAAAATCCAATTCAGCTTATATTGCTACCAAAAAAGCAATGGCTGATGTCGAAAGTGGTCATGTTTTCGCCATTCCAGAGCACTTACGTGATACTCATTATAAATCAGCAAAAAAACTTAATCATGGTCAAGGGTATCTTTATCCGCACGATTTTCCTAATGATTGAGTTAAACAAAACTATTTACCTCCTGAACGCAAGGATATTCAATATTACCTTCCGAAAACATCATCAGCCTATGAGAAAAAAGTTATTGAACTTTATGAAAAAATGAAAAAATAAGCCTTTTTGTTATCTATTTATATTTTTTAAAAAAGAAGCGGTCTCTTGCTTCTTTTTTCTTTGCTTTAAAGTAAAATCGAAATGAAAAATTAGAATTTTTTTCTATTTAAAAACTTTTTTGTCATAAATTATTCATTATTTTTTAGTTTTCTTCTATGCTATCATTTATTTGTTACGTTGTTTTTATCGTGCTAGAAACTAGTTATTGAGGAGAGGTTTACATGAAAAAACTATTGTCAATTTTAGGAGCTTTATCAGTCGTTGCCTCAACCGCATCGGTAACTTCTTGCGAATATTCTAAATTGGTAAAATCTTCGCTTGAAAACAAAGTTCGTAACTATATAGCGATAAGTTCGTTATTGGCTAGATCAGCTGTCTTAAGCCAAAGGTCTGATCAAAAAGCTATGGGGGGTGAAGGATTATCGTTAAAGGCCTCATCCCAATATCTTTATGGTCAATCAATTAAAAATTATTTTACTGAATCAGAATTGCCTACTGGTGGGGCAAATAATACGGTCCGAGAAATGCTTGGATCAATGTTTAATTTTGGTTCAAGTAATTCTGATGTTTATACTGTTAAAAGTGGTCGTGAGGGCGATCCTTTTGAAAGTAATCTAGCTTTAGAAGATAATGTTGATACAGGACGACAATCACAAGATAGTATTATTAAAACCTTAGGTCCAATCAGTGGGGTTGTTTCTTTATTATTTGGTAATAATTTTAGTGCCGAAATGCAAGCATCAGCCATTAATAATACTTTAGGGGCAGTCCTAGATGTTGTAGGGAACGCAGTGACGGAAAATGATGGCGCTTTAATTGGCAAGGTTTTGAACTTTATAAGATTAAAAGATGCTGGCGAAGAATTTCCGCAAGGGGATTATATTTTTAAGACCTTTTCTGACAGTTTAAAAGAAGATGATTTACCAAATATTGAAAGTATGACCTTCAATGATGTTTTTGCCGTTCGCTATATTAATGCTTGAACTGGCTTAGGCCAAATACTTTATAGTGGTGTTGATAAACCAAATGGTAAAACATGAACCGAATATTTAGATAACATTAAAGCACAAAATAGTAAGCCAGATGGTCGAAATGCAGAGGCAGTAGCAAACGCAACAATTTATTCTAAAGATTTTAAAGATTTTAAAGTAGTATTTAACTCGCGTTTAATTAACGGGATTATTGATATTTTGAAGTTTTTAAGAACTTTGACTGTTTTTTTCAACTATGTCGATGAAAATAGTCGGGCAGTAAATAGCATTAAAGCTAACGAAGATTATAATAATCTTTTTTCTACGACTGAGACTAATGGTATCTTTTTAGCAAAGGCTTTAAAGGTAAATTATTTAAATCCTAGTCAAGTAATTAAAGAAGGCCAAGAAAGTGCAAGCATCACACAGTGAGTACAATTAAGTGATAATAGTTATTATCAAACTTTTAACTTGCAAGGTTTTCTTCGCTACATCCAAAATATTTTCAGTTTTGATCCACAAGATCCTCATGGTTATGCTTTTGCTAGAATCCTTTCACTGATTTTTTCTGCTCCAACTAAAGACGATGGAAAAAGTCAAGATACTACTGTTATGACCCTTCCTTTTGATGGTCTTATTGAACCATTATTAACAAAATTGTTAACGTTAATTCCTGGTTTCCCAGACATACCTTCGTTCATAATCGGTTATGCCTTAGCTACATTTAGAACAACTCTAGGAAATAGTACTCCAGCCTGGGATAGTGGGCCAGCCGCAGTCTTTTCCTTAAGACAATTGCTAAATACAGCAGCAGGCTTTTTAAAAGGGAATCCAAGCATCCAAAATCTTCTTTATCAACTTGTTAACTTAATGGATGTAGAGAAAAAGGAAAATAAGCCATTATTTGAATCAAACTGAGGAAACCCGATTTGAGGAATTTATGGTAACCAATTAATTCCTATAGTTTTAAAGGCTTTGGTTGATAATAATGTAGCAAATATTTCCAAAGACCTTATGAATAACTTAGAAAATCTCACAAAGTTACTTACTACAAAAATAGGTGATTTACTTAAAGGTTTTGGTTTAGATATTAGCACCCTTCCAATGTTTCTTTATGGAATTAAAGGATTAACTATTACCGATTTAATTAATACTGTGGCCACAGAATTTGATGTCCAACGAAATGCTAGAATAAGCCAACAACAAAGATACCTTCTAAATAACTATTCATTTAGTCAATTATTTGGGTCATTAAACCAAAATGCGACACTAACTTATACCAATGGCACTATACCTGAGCCAGTTACAAAGTATGGATTAAATAGTCCTGACGGAATGAATGTAGTAATGGCGACATTGATTGGTTTTGGTTATAGAAATAACATTCAAGATGTAATTATTGGAACAGATAAGTTAAGTGACCAAAAAAATCTAGTAGTGGCTCCACTATTTACTTTAGGAATTCGTGCTTTTCTCTCTAAAGATAATCAACCAGTTTATACTTTTGCACAAACATCTGTTTTTGGTAGTTTAGCGGCAGTGTATGGTAATGATACCGATCTTCCAGACAAAATTGCTTTGATTAACCGTCCAACAATGCAAATCATAATTCAAGAAGCTGTTAAATTAGTTAATTGGTTTGACAAAGTTTCAGTGCCACTTTATGTGGATACGTTCTTTAAGCCTTATTTTGCAAAAGAAAACTGAAAAACTTCTGTAATTAGATTTAATAATTTAGAGGAAATGTATAGTGAAGCGGAAATCGTTTATGAGTTATATTATCGTCAACCTGATACTAAAAAATCTTTAGTTTATGAGGTAACTTTAAAGCGGACAGCCGCCAATGGTGGTTCTGATGGCACCTGAGACACTTTGGGCACATGATATATCCAAAAAATTGATAGAAAATAATAAAGGGAGGAAATAGATATGCACAAAAGAACACCAAATTTTCTCCTTTTACTAAAACAAGGCTTTAGGGGAATTTTCAAATTCAAAATTCAATTTATTATTATTTTAGTCTTAAGTTTTTTGGCTACTTTTGTTTTAACAATCACAGCGAGTGCTAATCGCCGTTTACATCAAGATTGAGACCAAATAGTTGGGAGTGTCGATCCTTTTGACTATGTTGGTACTACCCAATTAGACAATACTGCAACCAGAAATGATGGAGCTCCATTAAGTTCCTTAGAACCAGTTCCTTTAGTTGATTTTCTCAACAATACTTTTGTTGACGTGGTAAATAATCCTTCCTCATTTATGAAAGGAAGTGCAATTACCCCCCATAACGAAACCACCCATAATTCTAATTTTAACTTTGTCTTAAATGACTCTTTATATAAAGACCAATTAGATAAACGTGATGTAGGGACGGCCTCGACATTTTTAACCCGTTTTATGAAAGATACGACGGATCAAGGGTTTTATGCCCTAACAAAAATTTTGTTTAATAAGGATGAAACAAATGGTGATAACTTAGCTGATTACCGTTTTAATATTCGCAATAAGTTAGCTGATAATTTGATTAAAGACATTGTTATTATTCGCGACCAAACTTTAAACCAGACAAATTTAGAAAGTTCAAATTTTGCTTTGCCAGCTCAAGTTAATTATTTGCGAACTTCAGCCTTAAGATTTTTTGTGTGCCAACAACCAGAGTTTTTTGCCTTTTTAAAGAATGGTTTTCCAATTGAAGATTTTGAGAACCTTTTAACCCCACAAAAATTATTTATTGACTATCTATATGATACTGTTGGTCAAATTGCCTTCTGAATCACTGACCAAGGTTTAACTGATAACACCAAATTTAGAGAAATTTGGTCAACTGGGACTGGCGATGAAAAAGCTCAAATTTTTTATCAATTCTTGATGGGAGAATCGCCAACAACCACAACCTTAGATAATGGGTCTTACGATTTCATTCCGCCTACTGGCCAAGGTTATGCTTTAGAAGCTACAATTGGAGAAGCATTAACTACTGACGAAGCTAATAATAAATTTTTAATTGTTGGTGGTCCCACCGATAAAACTAGTGTTATTAATGCTCTAAGTAAAAAGGGTTATCGTGGCATGATGAGTCCGATGAATGTGAATTTAACCACCGAAGATAACCCAACTATTAGCAGTGTTACTTTTACAGAACGCTACAATGCCTTGACTTTACAAAATAGCGAAACAACAGTCCCATTCACGAAACGGTTAACCTTAGACGATAACTTTTATTTGACTCATCCATTAGATAATAAGAATTTTGGTAACCCAAAAGAAGACGATAGTATGGCAGCCACTATGTGGCAATACCATATGTCTTTAACAGCTTGAGCCAGTGGTTATGATATCCAATTCCGCAAGGAACAAATCCTTTTTGATAATATTACTTCGCGTAAATTCAGGTTTGTTCTTATTAATGGCTCTGAAGAAGCTAACTTTACTATTCTCCGTGGTACAAGACCCACCGCAAAAAACGAAATTGCTATTTCACCACAATTTGCGAAAGCAAATCATTTAAAAGTTGGCGATTATTTAAAAATCGGCCAAGCTCCCCTTTTGATTTCTGGCTTTGCCACGGATACTTATAGTTTCTTTCCAGCTGTAGATCCAAATGTACCAATCCCACAAGCAAAAACTGAAGCTTATATTTATGGTTCAAAAGAAACCCTTCATAATGCTGTTCATGGTTTTGGAGGTAATGCTGGAAACCAAGATATGTCACCACGATACTTCCATTTCTTCCTGACCAATAATAAAAAAGAAAGTTTCTTTCCGGCTCATAACAAAGAGCAATTATTTTCTAGTTGACAACAAGATATAAGAAAGAACTTGGCGGTTAGTTATAATGCTTTAAAAGCCTTAATCCCGAATGGTAATTCGAGTTTAGTGGTAAAATCTGCCTTTACTACTTTAGCTCCTCAACCCTTTGCTGATGATGAACCTGAAAGTATTGGTTTCTTTAAATTAATTAATTATAAGGACTCATTATTCCGCTTAAATTGAACTTTATTACCAATGGTTTTAAAAACTTTTAAAATCATCACCTATATTGCTTCAGCAGTGATTGCTATCATTGCTCTAGTCGCATTGGTAATTTGTATTAAGAAAACTATTACTTTCAATTCAAAACAAATTGGAATTTTGAAGGCCATGGGAACTGACCCATGGATGATTGCCGTAACTTATTTAGCTTATGGAATCGTCATTATGTTTATTGTGGTACCGATTGCTTGATTTATTGCCAGCTTTTGTCAAATTCCTTTTGGCTACATGTTCGGAAATTACTTTAGTATTCGGACGAATGTAATTGATTTCAATTGACAAGCTTTCTTGATTGCCTTCTTTGGCTTTGGTATCATTGCTATGTTTATCTCTATCTTCACAGCGTGATTGATTACTCGTCAATCGGTTTTAGATATCATCAAAATTTCGACTACTTGATCAAACTCACGCTTTATAGATTTTGTTAAACTAAAGGCTTTCAAAAATGCTTCATTTAATACTCGTTTTAGTTTGACGTTAGCCAGTTCAGGAAAGAAACCAATTATTCTTTTAACTGTGGTAGTTGGTTTAGCTTCCTTACTAATTTCTGGTTCCTTAGCTTTACCATCAATTGCTAATAATGCAGTGCGTTCGTACTATAAAAATGTGCACTATGCCAATTCATATAGTAACTTGATTCCAACGATGAATTCACCTTTATCGAAACCTGCCATTAATTATTGGCAAGGAAATGAAAAATGGGATAAAGATTGGGTATCAAGTCAGCTAGAACTTGATAGTTCTGGAACAAAATATGGCTATTACAAAGAACCGAGCGGTTACATGGATTTAGTTAGCCAATCTTCACCAATTCCACGCTATATTTTTGCCCCTGAATTAAATGATGGCCAAGCATCTAGCGATAATAAATACGAATTTTCTAACTTAACTTATACCTACCCTTATGTTATTGAAACTCCAGAAGTTTTCTTAGGTTTAGCCGGAGAAGCGTTCGGAAATAACTTTTTCACCGTTCTAGGCCAATCTTTCAATATCGGAACTATTGACCAATTCTACGGCATTATTTTAAACGGACAACCGGATTTAATTAAAGCTTTAATGGGGTCGGCTTATGACGATAATTTAACATTAGATGCCAATAAGCAAGCACTAGCTCAAAATTTTTCAAGGGCTTTAACAGCCGCTTTACCAAGCATTATTAACAGTGTAATTAATTCAATTTCTGGAACAGGTGGCAAAGGTGGTGACAACTGAAAAGAAAGTATCATTAATGCGATTCTGACTCAGGTTCCACCATATATTAAAAGCTTTATTTACAAATCCCCTTCACGTTTAGAACAATTTGGAATTTCATTTAATGCCGAAACTTATATTCCTAAACGCGAAACCTTAATTACAAATCTCCCAGTTGATGTTAATAATTATCAAGGAATTAATGTTACTGGAATTGATCAATCACAAGATGCTTATTCATTAACTAATATTGAAAAGCAAAATATGTATCTTGACCTCCAAACAAAAAACAAAATTGCGGATATCTTTGCTGGCAAACCATTGCCACAAAATGATATTTATTGAGGCAAGACAAAAGTTTGAAACGCTTCAACTAAAACATTAACTATTCCAATGGTTGCTAACCGTCAAGCAGAAGCGGCTTATAAGTTAAAACATAATAAAACATTAACGAATGCTTTAACGAGAACTCGTCAATTAACTTATCGAACAAATCGTGGTGATGTGCCTTGGGACATTTTGCCTAAATATGCTTGAGTTTATGATGACCAAGATTTTGCTAAATCGCAATTATTAGCGAATCCTCAAGATACTTTAAAAACCCAAAGGAAAGTTAATACGCAAGATTACCAAAACTCTTGAAAAAATAGTCAAAACCGTTTTGATGATAATTGAAAAGATGGCACTAACCCGGACCGTTGAATGGATATGTACCGAATGGATAATAATAAGTTCACTTACCAAAATCCTTATACACAAGACCAAAATCTTGTTAATAACGCCTATCTATTTAGTGATTTGGCCATTAGAAACGACAATGGTCAATTAGTTTCATCTTATTTACGACCTTACTTCCAATATAAAAATATTAAACTTTTCATTCCAAGTGATTTAGCTAATGAAGAAGATCTTTTCCATTCCTCAACTAATTCAAGTAATAAGGGACCTGGTGAAAATTCATATTACGAAACAAATGTTTCTGGTGATGAAGTTCCCTTCTCTGTTAAAAAGGCTTGAGGAAGAGAAAATGATAGCCAAACGACTTACTTTATGATCCGTCCTTACGACTTAAGTTATGGCGATAATAGTGAAAATGAACCGGGAGGGCTAGACCGCTTAACAAACGGGAAAAAATATCCTTATTGGTTACGTTATGCTTTTGATAGTGAAACTGGTCCTGGTGCCTTAAGTTATATGCAGAATGCACCAGTTCACTATGGTTCTCCAAACCAAGCCCAAAATTTCCAAATTAACTTCGAATCAGTAGGAACTTTAGTTTCCTATGAAAGTAAACTTTTATTAATTGATTCTGATGTTGCGAATATGATGATGGGCTACTCTAATGCCCGAAGTTATGGAACCCAAGTTTCTTTATTTGAGGGACCTGGACGAGTCAATACTAGGGATAACCAAGGTTACCGGCCTTGGGATGACAAATTATTAACGTTTAAACTTCGTAATGTCGAAGATGATGTTTATGTCAATAAAAATGATTTAAGCAAATTAACTTATCTTTCTAATCAACAAGACGCCTACAACTATGCGCCTCTAAAATGACATACTGGTAAGCTCTCAAATGTCGAGGAACCAGAAGGATTAACTTCCTCAGTTTCGTTTAACGTTATTGATAACCTTGGACAGTATTCATTAGGACTACTTTATACAGGTGGTTTAGGAATGACGACCTTAATCGAAAACCAAGTTCTTCTTTCAAGTCAAAAGGCTTTAATTAACCAAATTTACTCATTAACAATTTCAATTGGGATGTTGCTAATTATTGCCATCCTTATTACAGCCTCCTTATTGATCATGTTAGTGGGAGATATTTACATTGCTCAATACCAACAATTTATGATATTGATGCGGGCTCTCGGTTATGCCAATTGGCAAATTCAGTCCTATGCTTTTGGTGCTGTAGCCATCTTCTCATTCCTTGCCTGATTACTAGCGACAATTATTGCTTGAGTAATTAGTTATGGAGTAATTACAAGTATTGCTAACCGTGGCTTTGCCATTCCTTATGGCTTTAGTTGATGGCCACCATTACTATCATTAGTAATTATTGCCGCTTCATTCTTTGGATCACTTTGAGTTTCTTCGCATAAAGCACGAACTGCTCCGGTCTCTATTTTAATGAATGAAAGTCATGAATAAAAAAATACTCCGCTTCTTTCCAAGTGGAGTATTTTTTGTGTAAGATTGAAAGAGAAGAGGTCAATTATGAAAAAAACCGCAATTATTTTAAATAACGGAGTTGAAGAAACCGAAGCCATTGCCACAATCGACTTATTACGTCGGGCAAAAATTGAAGTCGATTTATTTTCGACAGATAGTTTGGATATTGTTGGGTCTCACGACATTAAATTCCGCGCTCAAAAGGAATTAAGTAAGCTCAAAATTGTTGATTACGACGGGTTAATTATTCCTGGCGGTCCTGGAACAAAGGATTTAATCAATAACGAAATAGTGCTGAAATTAGTCAAAGAATTTCATGAAGAAAATAAACTGGTGGCTGCGATTTGTGCTGCACCGCAAATTCTTGGTAAAGCAGGAATTTTAAACGGTGTTAGTGTCACGCATTATCCAGGAGCCAACGAATTTTTAAAAGAAGCAAATGACAAATCACCTAAGCAAGTCGTGGTGGATGGCCACATTATTACTAGTGTTGGTGTCGGCGCAGTCTTTGATTTTGGTTTAGCGTTAATTCAATATCTTGAAAATGACGAAACTGCCCAAAAAATTAAGACAGAAATTGTTTACGATTATTAAAATTTTTCCGAAACTATGATGGGGTTTCACAAAACATGAGAAATCGTTATCAATCCATAACCCATCAATCATTTAATAATTATCATTTTGTGCCGCAAGAATCGTGAAATGATTGCGGTTTTGCTTGTTTAGCCATGTTAATTGATTATTTTCATAATCAACAAATTACGCTTTCAGAATTAAAAAATAATTATCCGAAATTACCAAACGAAGGGCTTTCGTTTTTTGATTTGCAAAAATTAGGCAGTTGTTATAAACTTCAAGGCGATGGCTACCATTGCGACTTTGAGAGTCTTTTAGTCAATAAACAAAGCACCCCGATTATTTTAAATATCTTAAACGATTTAGGGCTTAAGCATTATGTTATTTTGACACGCATTTCAAATAATTTTGTTTGGATCACCGATCCTTCAACAACAAAACGTGACCAAAAAATTACTCATCTTAATCTGAAGGAACGTTACCTAGGACAAATTTTTGTTTTTCAAAGACAAGGTTTTTGAAAAACAGATTGACAGTGAGGCACATTAAAACGATGAACCAAAAAAAATTCGTTGTTTTTAGGGCTTCTTTTAGGTACTGGTCTTCTCCAAAATTTAGCTTGGTTTTTGAGCGCTTTTTTTATTAAGATTTTTAATCAATGATTAATTTTACAAACAATTAATTTTTGAGAATTATTAGCTTTTATTAGTCTTTTACTATGCGGTTTGCTAGCAAAAGCTTTAGATGGTTGACTATGGCAGAAAATATCTTTTCAAACATGAACCAAGTTTTGGGAGATTTGGGAGCAAAATGAATTACTCGCACCTTTTAAAAATAGCGAAGATTGGCAAGTATGATTACGGACAGCCAACACTTGTTGAAATAATTTGCAAAGTTTTTGACTTGGTATTTTGGCCTTGATTAATTTTTGCCTCTATGGGCCCTTTTTAACTTATTTAATTATCCAAAATCATTGAATGTTGATTTTACCACCATTATTTTTATGTCTTTTGAATAATCTTTTCAATTGGTGGCAAAGTTATAAAAGAAAAAGCCAAAGCTCTATTTTAAAAACTACTGCCAATCTTTATCAAAAAGAACTCCAGATTTATTTGGAAAACCGTATTTTATTTAGCAAACGGGGGTTAATTGAAGGTGAATTGGCAAATTTAGGGAATACTTTTCAAGATTATTTAACGAAACAAAAAAATTATCAATTGACTATGCTTACCAAAAATACTTGGACTAGTTTCTGCCAAAAATTTTTAACTTACGGTCTCTTTTTGGTGATATTTTGACTTTTTAACCATAACCAAATTTTAAGTTTAGATTTACTTTATTGCTTTAATTTACTTTATCTTTGATTCCATTTAACAAACGAATTAACGGATAAAGTTCTTAATTTCTATGAGCAAAAGACCACTTTACGTGAGTTTCAAAACCTTAATTTTTTTCATTCTAAGTCTTATCGCCGAGATAACCAGACATCTTTATTAAAACCCCAGAAATTAAAAAGTTTTGGTTGAAAAAATTGGGATTCATTAATCAATTGAAATTGACCTCCATCATTTTCGTCGCCCAATAATCTTCAAATCATTCTTTCTAAACAACAATTAACTCATTTTTTTGCTACTTGGGACAAACAAGAAAAACCTTTTACATGAAATGAAAAACCGTTAGTTGATTACCACTTGAAAATTATCTATTTGGATGACAAAGGGATAATTTTGCCGGGCTTAGTTTGCCATAATCTTTTTTGGAAAAACCAAAACCTTACCACTAGTTTTATCCAACAATTAAATCTGGACTATTGATTGAGAACTTACAAATTAACTTTTCTTACCAATTGTGACTCCGCTTTAACTTTGCAGCAACGACAACTAATTAATTTTTTACACTTTTGCTGCCTTGAGGCAAACGTTTATTTATTTAATGACTGTCTAAGTGCGTTACCGATAAATGACCAAAAGCAATTACTAAATTTGTTTTTAAAATTAAATGCCGAGAAGGGCTTAACAATTTTCGGTACTTCAAATCTGGCTTTTGGTCCTTTGGGGGGCATAATGCCTTTAAGGGAGGGTATGGTATAATAAAACGAGCGAGGTGGTAGACAATGTTAGAAATATCTTTTGTTAACGATACTAATATCAATATGGCTCAATGAGAAAAACTGGCTGATCAAATTATTGGCAAAGGTGTTGAGCTTTTAAATTTACACCAAGATAATTTATCCTTGACTGTTCAATTTGTCACTGAAGAAAAAGCCCAAAATTTGAATCACCAATATCGACAAAAAAATTATATTCCTGATGTTTTGTCCTTTCCTTTAGAAATGAACCCGAAAGAAGTGCAAGCAACTGGTTTTTGAGAAATCGGTGATATCATTATTTGCTTCGATGAAGCTCAACGCAAGGCTGGAAAATATAATCATACTTTAGAAGAAGAAATGGCCTTTTTAATTACTCATGGCTTTTTGCATCTTTTAGGATATGATCATGAAACTAGTTTAGATGATGAGAAAAAAATGTTTGGTTTGCAAGATGAAATTTTAGAAGGTGTTGGCTTAAGATATGAAATTCGTTTTGCCCCCGACGATTATTTAGAATTAGAACAAGAGGCTAATTAATGAGTTTTAAATCAGGTTTTGTTTCAGTTGTAGGAAGACCAAATGTTGGCAAATCTTCCTTAGTTAATAATTTAATTGGAACAAAAGTTTCTATTGTAACCAATAAAGCGCAAACTACCCGAAATAATATTCGAGGTATTTTGACAAAAGAAGATGACTACCAATTAATCTTCATGGATACTCCTGGAGTGCACACACCACAAAAAGAACTTGATAAAGTGCTTAATAGTACAGCCTTCCGAAGCATTAAAGATAGTGATGTGGCTCTTTTTGTCGTTCCGGCGAACGAAAAGATTGGTAAGAATGATTTATTACTTCTTAAAGATTTATTAAAAAAAGATGTACCAAAAGTATTGTTAATTTCAAAAACTGACTTGGTTACACCAGAAGAATTACAAACTAAAATTGCTGAATGGGCAACAATTGCACCAGAATTAGAACAAGTGATTACGTTTAATGTTGGTGATGATAATTCCAAAGCAAATTTAATACAAGCTTTGGTAGATTTAGTTCCAGAAAGTGACTATCAATTTTATCCTAACGGGCAACATTCTGATCAATCAACCCGTTTTCTAATCAAAGAAATTTTACGGGAAAACATCCTTTTTAAGGCTGGGCAAGAAGTACCACATAGTGTTGCAATTTTAGTAGATGAGCTTCAACAAACGACCACTGATATTAATATTCTAGCCACAATTATTGTGGAACGCCAATCACAAAAAGGCATTATTTTAGGACATCAAGGTGACAAAATTAAGGATATTAAATACAAAACACGTAAGGAGTTGAAACGCCTTTTTAATAAAAATATTCATTTAGAAGTGTTTGTAAAAGTTCAAGAGAATTGGCGGAACTCGCCCAGTCTCCTAAAGAAGATGGGTTATGATAAGGACAAATATTAATGTCGACAAGAAGTACTAAGGGCTTAGTACTACAAACTTGAGATTATGAAGATACTAGCAAAATTGTGACCCTTTTTACAGAAAATTGAGGGTTAGTAAAACTGCTAGCGCCTGGGGTTAATAGATTAACTTCTAAAAACCGTTATTCATTAGTCACGTTTACTTTAGGAGAATATATATTTTTTCCTACGCGAACTAAAAATAAATTATCTCGTCTAAAAACTGGCCATTTTCTTGCTGATCATTTGGCCATAACTGAGAATTATAATAATTATTTATATGCGGTAGCTCTAAGTCAAATTATCCAAGATGCTCAAAGTTGTTGGGAACCAAACCCTCAGTTGTTTTGAGATTTAAACAAAGCTTTCAATAATTTTAATGATGACTCGAAACCATTAAATACTTTTGTGCGTTTTTTGTTCTATCATTTGCCAACTTTTGGTGGTCCTAATTTATTAAATCGTTGTGGTCGTTGTTACAAACTTCTTCAGCAATATTCGTTTTTTTCTCTAAATGAATTGAAATGAGTTTGTCAAAAATGTCAAGAAAGTTTTGAAAAAAGCCAGAATCGAGATTGACTATCCTTTATTGAAAGACTCCATAATCATGATTTTTGGTCGAGTGAGGAATGTTATTTTTCTACAACCCACCTTTTAATTTTGGGGAGCGCTTTACTTGACTATTATGAACTTGTCTTAGGAATTACTAATCAACCTTTAAAGTTAATAAAGAATAAACCAATGTTCCGAAAACTAGCGCCAGAAATCTACACTGATAGTGTCTTGACAAGTGACTAGGTTATTAAGTAAAATGAAACATTGTTATCTAAATGAAAGTCGGCTTTTGTCTGACTTTCTTGTTTGTTAGGAGAATTAAATGACCAAAAATATTGATGAATTGGTAGCCCATTTAAAAGATATGGGCTTTGTTTTTCAAGGATCGGAAATCTATGGAGGGCTAGCGAATAGTTGAGATTATGGACCACTAGGGGTGGCAATCAAAAATAACTTAAAACAACTTTGATGAAGTTATTTTGTGAGCAAGAACCCTCTTAATGTCGGAATTGATTCGTCTATTATCTTAAACACTAATGTTTGAAAATCATCAGGCCATTTAAGTGGCTTCAATGACTTACTAATTGAATGTAAAACCTGCCATTCGCGTTATCGTGTTGATAAATTAATTGAAGCTTTTGACCCTAGTTTTGCCTGGGCAAAGTTATCAATTCCCGAACTTGCTGACTACATTAAATCGCAAAAATTACCTTGTCCTAATTGTGGCTCGCATAATTTTTCAGAAATTCGTCAATTTACTTTAATGTTTAAAACTAACCAAGGAGTAATTGAATCAGAAAAATCAACAGTTTACTTAAGACCAGAAACCGCCCAAGGTATTTTTATTAATTTTAAGAATGTTCAACGTTCGCAACGCAAGAAACTACCTTTTGGGGTTGGCCAAATTGGTAAGGCCTTTCGTAATGAAATTACGCCAGGAAATTTTATTTTCCGAACTCGTGAATTTGAACAAATGGAATTGGAATTCTTCTATAACCCAGAAGATGAAAAGGATTGATTTGTTTACTGAATGAACCAAGTAGAAACATTCTTGGCCCAAAGAGTAGGACTTAATCCAAAAAATTATCGATTGCACGAAATTCCTAAAGATGATCTTGCCCATTATTCAAAAAGAACGATTGATTTTGAATATCACTTCCCTTTTGGGTGAGAGGAACTTTGAGGTTTAGCCCACCGCGGAGTTTTCGATTTAACAGCTCACCAAAATGGTAGTGGTGCTGATCTAACCTATCTGGAACCGACAAAAAACCAAAAAATATTAGCTGAAGTTATTGAACCTTCAGTCGGTGTCGAAAGACTATTGCTAGCTATTTTTTGCGAGGCTTTCACTAAAGAGAAACTTGCTAACGGTGAAGAGCGAATCGTCATGAAATTACCAACTAAATTGGCGCCTTACCAAGTAGCAGTTCTACCGCTACAAAAGCAACAAAAGCTAGCAGCATCGGAGCTTTTTGAAACTTTGTTAACTAATTTCAATGCTACTTATGATGAAACGGGTAATATCGGAAAACGCTATCGTCGTCAAGACGCGATTGGAACCCCTTTAATTGTGACCTACGACTTTGATTCTGCTGTCGATCACCAAGTAACGGTGCGTCATCGCGATACAATGAGTCAAGAACGCGTAGCTATTAGTGAGTTGGATACTTATTTAAGAAAATATTTATAATAGACTTACATAAGACTTAAATAAGGAGGTGTGGCGATTTTGATTCCTCAAGAAACAATAGCGCATATTATTGAAGAAGCTGATTTGGCCGAAATTATTGGCGATTATATTCCTCTCCAAAAAAAAGGTCAAAATTATTGAGCCCTTTGCCCCTTCCATGATGATAAAAGTCCTTCATTTTCTGTTAATTCGGAGAAAAGAATCTACAAATGTTTCTCTTGCGGTGTACAAGGGAATATAATTGACTTTGTCAAGAATTACACTCATAGTGAGTTTTTAACTGCTTTAGAAATTATAAGTACTAAAATCGATTTTCCGATTCCTGAATTGAAAAACAGGGTAGTCAATTCTAAATATTCTTCCGAAGAAGAAAAACTCTTTTCCTTAAATGAAAAGGCTTTGCAATTTTACCAAGTTGTTTTAGCTTCCCAAGAGGGTTTAGCAGCACAAGAATATCTCACTAAAAGAGGTTTCAACCAGGAAGAAATGATGTACTGAGAAATTGGTTGAGCTTCATCTAAAATTAGTTTCTACAAAACAATGCTTTCTCAAAACGAAGATTTAGAACTCTTACGTAGTGCTGGACTCGTGACGTTAAAGGATGGACAGGTCTTTGACTATTTCGTCAATCGTTTAGTGTTCCCAATTAAAAACCAAGATGGAAAAATATTAGGCTTTTCTGGGCGAACCATTAACGAACAAACACCAAAATATCTAAATACTCGAGAAACAAAACTTTTTAAAAAATCGCAATTGGCATTTAATTTGGATATGGCCCTTCCAAGCATTACCATTTCTAAAAAAATTTTGGTTTTAGAAGGTTTTATGGATGTAATGAGCTTACATCAAATTGGTGTTAAAAATGCAATAGCTTTAATGGGTACTAATTTGAGTGAGTTTCATTTGCAACTTTTCAAAAAATTAAAAGTGGAAGTGCTTTTGTTCCTCGATGGTGATTTACCGGGTGTGAAAGCGTCATTAACGAGTGCTAAAAAATTGCTTAATTATCATCTTCCTGTGCAAATTATCGATAACGAGACAAAACTAGATCCAGATGACTTAGTTCATCAAGGCCAAAGCGAAACATTATGAACGATGTTGAATAATCCACAAATTCCGTTGTTCTATGCTATTGAAAAAATTCCTCAATTAGTCAATCTTCAAAAACCAGAATTATTTCGTGAATATTTAAACCGAGTTTTTGATTTTTTACTTTTAGTTACAGAACCAGTTTTAAAAGCACAAGGACTTCAAAAATTAAGCCAAAAAACCAATTTAACGACTTCGGTATTGGGGGAGAGTTACGAAAAGTTTAGAAATAACCTTAGTGGACAGGAGTTGCCGAGACCGCCCGTCGTAACAATAACGACTACTAAACGAAAACCAAAAACCTTTGATAAACAACCCGATGCCTATGATTATAGTCAAAGAGATATTTTACAATCGTTAATATCTTCCCCTCGTCATCTCGAAAAAATTGCTCGACATTTAGGAGGGGCACCCAATCCTGATTTGTATATCGTACTCCAAGAATTAATTAATGGTTATCAAAATGGAACTTACCATGCCAATAATTGAGAGGAATTAATGGCTATTCTTCAATTATCAAATTTTGATTACCAAAATCCATTTTGACAATTAGAACCACATTTACAAGCGAATTGACATGTTCGTAGTAATTTAGATAGTGCGATTCTCACCTTACAAGAGCACCATCTAATAGCCAAAGAGAAACTATACGCTCAACAAATTCGTGAAACTGATGTTGTAGAAGTTCAAAAAAAATTTTTGAAAGTGAAAGAAGAAATTCACCAAGAAATTATAGATTTAAGAAAAAAGAGGCAATAAAACGCAATGAATAAAAAAATGAATCCCCAAGAACTAAAGAAAATTAAAAATGCCGATGAGTTCAAAGAATACGTTTTAAACTTAGCAGAAAAAGAAGCAGATTTAACAATTGGTGACATCCAAGATGCCATTGCTAAATCTTTCCCCTTCTTTTCTGATGATGAACAAGAAAGCCTTTTCGAAACTTTTGAAAAAAGTAATTTAATTGCCTTTGATAATGAAGCTGATTTAGATGAAGTTGATACTGATAATGATTTAGATGTTGATGAAGATTTTGAATTAGAAGATAGTCTAGATAATTTGGAAAATATTGATTCTGAAGATTTTGAAAATGAGTTTCGAGCTCGTAAAAAGGCTGCAGATAAGGCAAAAGCTAAGGCTAAGGATGTAGCAGTAGTTAAATACCGAATTGGTGGTATTAGTAATGAGACCAAGATTCAAGATATTATCAAAGCTTATTTCAACAAAATTGGCTCATCAAGAATCTTGTCCAAAACTGAAGAAATCGTTTATGCCCAAATGTTGGAATCTGAAGATCCAGAGGAACGTGAAGAGGGTCGTCATAAATTAATTGAATCAAATTTAAAATTAGTTATTTCTGTAGCTCGAAAACACTTAAATCGTGGTTTAGATTTCTCAGACTTAATCGAAGAAGGAAATATCGGTTTAATTAAAGCTGTTGATAAATTTGATTATTCTAAAGGTTTTAAATTTTCAACGTATGCTACTTGATGAATCCGTCAAGCGATAACTCGTGCGATTGCCGACCAAGCCCGAACAATTCGAATTCCGGTCCATATGGTAGAAACAATTAACAAATTAGCTCGTATTGAGCGTCAACTGACTCAAGAACTAGGACGTGAACCAACTTCTAAAGAAATCGCCGATAAAATTGGTGGAGGCTTAACTCCGGAGAAAGTGGTAGAAATCAAAAAATTATCAATCGAACCAGTTTCTTTGGAAAAACCGTTTGGTGATGAAGATGATACTCACTTTGGTGACTTTGTGGAAGACAAAGATATGATGTCGCCTAGTCAATTTGCTGAAAAAGAAGTCTTGCGCGAAGTGATGGATGATGTGTTTGCGGAAATGAACCCTCGCGAAGAAAAAGTTATTCGTATGCGTTATGGTATCGTCCCTACTAAATTACGTGCTTTAGTCCGTTTAACGGAAGATAATTCGGAATCACGCCAAGCTTTGAAAGATGAAATTAACCGTTTAGAAATTCATTATGACACGACAGTAGAACAAGCTCGTCGTTATAATAGTGATATTATCAATGAACATTTAGCTAAATATGACTCGCCAAAAACCTTAGAAGAAGTTGGCAAAGAATTGAATGTGACTCGTGAGCGAATTCGCCAAATAGAAGCTAAGACTATTCGAAAATTGAAAATGCCAGCAAATAATAATAAATTAGGGAAGATTCTGAAAGAGTTTTATAAAGGTTAACCAAGAAAAAATAAGGCCATTTTAATAGATGAGGAAAGTTTGTGAATGAAATCCAACCGTTTAAACAGAATACTTGCTTTAGTTCCTAAAAATACCAAGTCTCTATTTGATATCGGGACTGATCATGGGTATTTGGCGATTGATTCTATTAAGCAAAGAGGCGTAAATCATGTCTATGCGGTTGATAATCGCCCTGAACCTTTAAAAAGTGCTTTCCAAAATGTTAGTAAAGCCCAATTATTGGATAAAATTACTTTAGTATTAAGCGACGGTTTACAATTTTTAACAACAAATTCCGCAGCCTTTAGTCCTGATTCTTGGTGCGTGATTGCTGGCCTTGGAAGTCAAACAATTTTGGAAATTTTGCAAAAAGATAATCCAATTATTTCGACTTATCTATTGTGTAGCAATACTAATCCTTGACAATTACGCCAATGAGCTAATGAACATAGTTTTGCGCTTACCTATGAAACATTTTTTGAAGAAAAAAATCACCCTTATTGGTTAATTAAAATTGAAAAAAAGGTCAATTGTCAAACCATCACAGACATAGAGTTCGGCGATTTTTGTTGGTATAAAAATAATTTAGCCTACAAAAATTATTTGCAAGATCTTTCCCAACATTTGCAAAAAATAACGTCGAAAATTTCTCAAGATAGGCAAAAAACGGACCATCAAAGTAAAATTAAAGCGTTAGAAAGTTATTTATCCTTATGGAATTAGTAAAAATTTTAAAATACCTTGATAAAAAATTCCCGCAAAAACTTATGGCTAAATGGGACCATTCAGGTTTACAAAATTTTCAGATTAAAACTCATCCCAATCTTGATCAGCCAATTGAAAAAGTGTTAGTTTGCTTAGATTTGACTAAAGAAATAGCGAAAATAGCAGTTAAAAATAACATCAATTTGATCATTACCCGACATCCTTTCATTTTTACCGACTTAAAAAATGAAAACCTAAATCCAAGCAAAAAGAAAATTATCAAGGATTTAATTGACCATAACATCTTAGTTTTTAGTATTCATACTAATTATGATGCATCACCGCATAATCTACTAATAACAATGCTTGAAGAAGCTTTTCCAACTAGGCAAATTAAAAATTTCGGTTTGGAAAAGGAAGGTTATGAAGTCAAATTAAAGCAAGCAATCACTCCAAAGTTTTTTCGTGAAAACATTGTCAAAATTTTTCCGACTCTCAAGCCTTTAACTAACCAAGTTTTAGCTAAGCGGGTGGAACCAATTAAAGAATTTTTGGTAGTTACCGGCTCAGGTGGTGATACATTGGTAAATAAGCAACTGACTGATGTAGTCTTTGTGACTGGTGATTTAAAATGGCATGAGTGACTTTATGCACAAGATAATCAAGTCGCCATCCTAGCTCTAGGTCATGAAATGGAAAATTATTTCGTGAAACATCTCGTTAATCTCTTGAAAAATTCTTTCCCAGAAGTAACAATTATGGAAAGTTCAATGAATATTCCTTACCAAGTTTATTCCCTTTAAAATTATAAATTCCTGTAGAAAGGGAAATATTCCTATGCCTAAATCAACTAAACCTGACGCTCTTAAAAAGGCAACTTCTAAACCCAAAATAAATGATTTTACAAATTTTGGTTTTAAAAAATTTGTTAATGAAGCACTTCGAGCTCATAACTTTAAAAAACCAACCGCTATTCAAGAAGCGGTTATCCCTCTCTTAAAAAAACACCAAAACGTGATTGCTTTAGCTCCGACTGGAACGGGAAAAACACACGCTTTTTTGCTACCGTTATTAAATAATCTTCACCAATCACCAAACGAAACCGTTCAATGTGTTATTGTGGTCCCCACAAGAGAATTGGGTCAACAAATTTTTGAAGAAACTCGGTTAATTTTAAAAAACCAACCCGATTTTAAAAGTCAATTATTTGTTGGAGGAAACGATTATCAAAAAGAAGTAGCTAGTCTAACCAATAAGCAACCGACAGTTGTTATTGGTACTCCCACTCGTCTTAAAGAACTCTATGTAGACCAAGCTCTCAAACTAACTACTGCCCAATCATTAGTCGTCGATGAAGTCGATATGATTTTTGATTATGGTTTCCTTGAAGATTTAGATTTTTTGTTAAATAAAATGAACCCCCGTCTTCAAGTGGCTTTCTTTTCCGCTACTATTTCACAAGAACTGAGCCAATTTTTGAAAAAATATTCCAAAAATTCCGTTTTCATTAACCAAACACCACTCAGACAACAAAATCCGAATGTCGAACACTTTTTAGTCGAAACTAAAGATCAAGCTTTGGCAACAACATTTAACCAATTGCTTGCCACAATTGAACCGTTTTTAGCTTTGATATTTGTTAATAGCAAGGATCAGGTTCCAGAAATAGTCAAAATTCTTCATGATTTTGGCATTAATGAAGTAGGGGAACTTCATAGTAACCTTAGCCCTCGCACTCGTGATGCGATGTTAAAACGCTTGAAAAACAATGAATTCCAATATTTAGTAGCAACTGACATTGCCGCCCGTGGCCTAGATTTTCCTGGAGCTAGCCATGTTATTTCGGTAAATTTACCGCGTGATTGACATTATTATATTCATCGTTCTGGCAGAACAGGTCGTAATGGTGCTCATGGTGTAAGTTATGTCTTAAAAACTTTTGATAACCAAAAACAAATTGATCAACTTCAGAACAAAGGCTTAAATTTTACTCTTTTAAAATTTAATCAGGGTTCTTGGCAATCAATCACAGCTAAAAAAAATAAAAAAAACCCCCAAAATCTGGATTCGGAAAGTAAGCAAGTCTTAAACCGTTACGCTAATAAAAAGGTGAAACCCGGTTATAAAAGAAAGCGTAAGGAAGAATTAGACACCATTAAGAAAAACCGTCGTCGTCAACATATTAAAGAATCTATTCAAAAAATTAAAAAAGAAAAGTACAAACAACGTCGTAGTACCCTTTTTGATGATTAAAATGTTTAAAATTAAATCGATTCGATTATAGCAAGGAATAACAACCTAAAGTGAGGTTCCACAAATATGAGGAAAATTACAATTCACGAAAATTATAGGAAAAAAATCATTACTTTAAGCGACGAAGAAGTGGAAGAAATTCGTAATTCGCCAACTTTTCAAAAAACAAAGGCCGGATTAATTACCAAAGCAGAAAATAACTTGATGTCGGCCGTTTATTTCAAAAGGGCTTTTTGAATTGATTTATTGGCAATTGCTTTTAGTGCTTTAATGACCACTATTGTTTTAGATTACTTTATTTCTAGTACTGGTAGAACTGGATTGTTTCCAGGTGGCTTGGGCTCGGTAACTCGGTTAATGGCCATTCTTACTTTTCCCAACAATATTAAATTACAAGGAAGTTTCTACTTTATTTACTACTTTTTAATCAACATCCCGTTGATGATTTTTTCGTGAATCAAACTTGGGTGACGTTTTACTATCACCACTATGATTTATATTTGCTTCACAATCCTTTTTGACCAACTTTTGAACCTTATTCCTGTCATTAACCCAACTGAGTGGCATATGATTATTGACTATCCTCTCTTACATAAAGTATCGGCTGAATGAAATGGAGCTATTTGACTCTTTGTCTTAGGTTTTTTTGGAGGTGTGCTGATTGGTTGGTCCTATGGGCTTATCTATAAAGTCGGTTCTTCAACAGGAGGAACCGACTTTATTACAATGTATTTTTCGACTAAAAAAAATAAAAATATTGGCATTATTAACCGGAACTTGAACTACATTATCGCGATTTTAATGATAATTATTAACTCGTTTACTTTAAGTGCTAGTGATATTAATTCACCAATTCGAATGACTGTTTTAAGTCACCTTTCTGAAAACCAAATTAATGCCATTGAACCAGCCGCAAAGGCTTGATGAGAGGCGAATTGGCAATATTTGGGTCTTCCTGAAGACTTTGATAGTTTATGGAAAGATGATCTGACCTTTGTCTTCCAAACTTTAGCCTCAAATAATTCCTTTACAGGCTATACTTCAAGCATGGTGCTTTTAATGCAATTTAAATTTATCTTTGGGCCCTCATTATTTGCTTCAATTATTTTAATTACTGTCCAAGCCATGGTTATCGATGCTATGTATCCAAAATATAAATTTCGTACCATTATGATTACCACCAGTGAGGATGAAAAAGTAAAAAAATTTCTCTTTGATTCAGGTTACCAAAACGAAATTTTTGAATGGAATTCAAGTGTTGAGTCAGCTCGCCAACAAATTGAAAAGAAAACCTTGATTGTGACAATTACCGTAGTTAATTGAAAATCTTTAGAAAAGGCAGTTCTTAATTTGAATCCTGATATGAATGTCAATGTCCTAAAAACTAGAAGTGTTAAAGGAAGGCTGAATATTGAGTTAAAAGATGGGCGTAAAGAAAAGTTTGTTCATAATAAATTAATGGCTAATAAACATCTTCTAAAAAGGTTAGATGATGAAGCCTTAGTTAAGACAATCAAAAAAAATATTGAAATGAATCGTAAAAAAAATTTACGGGCAGGAAAAAGCAATAATTAAAACCGTCGCTTTTGTTAATAATTGGTATAATCTTTTTGTTAAGAAATATCAAAAAGATTAAAACTGAGATGTTTTTTTGTACCCTTTTTGTAAATTAATAACTATTAGAAAAACCATTTATCACTTAGCTTTATTTGACAGTAGGAGAGAAAAATGCGATCAAAACAGTCATCAACAAATGCCAAAAATATTTTTCACTTCGTAATTGTTGTTTTTATGCTTTTGGCTTTAGTTTTTGGGATTGCTTTTTCTTCCTTGAGTGTTTCAAAAGGTGTCAAACTTGGTTCCCAATATCGTGGAAGTTTTCAAGCGGTTGTCGGTGTTTATGATGTAAACGAAAAAGAAAACGAAACTAAAGGTTTACCAAATGGGGATGCCAAAAAAGGGGCAAACATTTTACAAGATAAAATGTCTCCCTTTGCCGATGGCAGTATCAATATTACTATTGATGGTAAATCACGTTTAATTGTTACTGCGCCACGTGATTCTTATGGCAATAATCAGCAACTATTCGTTAATGCGATTCAAGCAACTGGCGGTCTCTTCATCTTTGATCAAGATAATAAAGATGTAATGCTTTCGGAGTCGTTAATGAAAAAGGCTGGTTTGGATGGCAAGATAGCTGCGAAATCACCCACTTCTGCCTTACTTGGCGAAGTGGCGGCCATCTCTAAAAAAGAAGGTTTGACTAATCGCCCCTATGTTCAATTTAAATTAGTTGAAGATAAGTTAAAAAAAATAATCGCTCCAGAAAGCGAAGGCCAAAAAGCTCCCAAATTATCAATGGTAATTGATACCACTACCATTTTAGATACAGTTCGAAATTATTTCCTTTTTGCTGCGAATGACACTAACGATAAAACTCTTGATACATATCTTGAAACTTTTATTGACGTCTTTATTAAACCTCTTTACGACAAGTTAAAAGATAATAAAGATAAACTTAGTGAAGACCAAATTGCTGTTTTAGAAGATTTTTGAACTATTAATCATTGAACAGAAACAACTAATGGTGATTGGCAGCAAGAAACTAATTCCCTAGCAAACACAAATTTTATTGCTGATTATCTGGCCTCAAATTCAGTTGCGAAATTCAAAAAACTCTTTTTTGCTGATGGCAATGCTGATCATATTTTCAAATATAAAAATGATGTCACCAAATATGCTTATGATTCTAACTCAAAAGGTGAAGACTTTGCTGAAGGTGGACGTTATGGGACTAAATTAGATATCGATGGCAAAAAAATCGGCGTTGACGTTGCTTTCAACACGTTAACTAATACCCTCTTACCATTAGTCAATAAAGATGGCAAAATTACCGATAAACTTGATGCCAAACTTTTTAATGAACATTTCCTCTTTGCAGGAGAAATTGCCGAAAATGATAAACCTGCTACTCAACAATCAGGCAATATTGCTTATATTAATGGCCAAGATTTATTAATTTCTGCTGGAACTAATACTTATGCTAAAAAGGCTGCTGCCCAAATTAGTCAAACTGGTTCAGGCTATAGTTTTCATGTTTTATCAACAACGAGCGTTGATCCGATTATTTCGAACATCATGTTTATCTTTTCTTTAGTAATTTTAATTATTATCGCAATTGTTATTGCAATCTTCATGTTGTTCTTTTACCGCCTTTTAGGTTTATTTACCATTATCATCGCGGCCATCATTGCCTCCTTAACAATTATGATGAATGTCGTCTTTGGGATTGCGATGGGTCCAGATATCTTGGCGATTATGTTTGTCATAATTGGTATGGTGATGGATTTAAGCATTGTATTGTTTGAGGCCTTTAAAAATAATATTTATCGCGACAAACGGCCAATCACTTCGGCTTTTAAAATTTCTAATCGTGAAACATTATGATTAGTAGTTGATGTTTGTTTAGCAGCCTTGTTGCCAAACATTGTTCTATTTTGAATTGGAATTGGTTTTCTCAACAACTTTGCCACAATTTTGACAATGGGTATTTTCTTTACCTTAGCCTTTGGAGTCGTGGTCTTAAGACTCTTGATTTATTTCACAATTAAGACACCAATTTTGAAGAAACATGAATGACTTTTACCCATCGATACTTCACTTGATTATCGTGGAAGTTTCTTCAAAAACTACATGATTGATTTTTATGAAGAACGTTTGGATACTTACAGTTTGAAAAATGAACTTTCAACCAAGGATCTTTTAAAAATCAAAAAAACTGAGCAAAAAATTACTGCTTTGAAAGCTTCAAATGAAAAATTAATTCTTAAACGCGAATCTAAAGAAGTTCTAAGAAGAGAGAAACAAGCGAAAAAATGAACTAAACGTTTGAATCATGCTCGCGATAAAGCTAGTTATTGAAACCAAAAAGTGCATTGATGAGCTAGTCCTTTCCAAAACTATTATAAAAACCGCGTGGACAACTATATTTTCTTGTTAAGCACTGTCACACCGAAAATCATTATGGAAGAATCTCACGAAGAAAGTTTAGAGACTTCTGGGCAAATGCTTGACAATCGGTTGGCAAAAATTGAACGCAGCACTGGTCGCGTTGGTTGAATTACTTTATTCTTCACTGGCTTATTTGGTTGCATTGCTCTTGGATTCATGTTAACAATAGGACTGAATTATTCTCCAAACTTTGGTAAGGGAACTCAGTACTATATTTACGGAACCTATATTACTGATACTTATGATATATTAGGAGCTCCTGATACTATTGAAGGAATAAATAGTGCCCCAGAAGCTGACAAAAACAAAATTATTGAAAATCTAAATAACATTAGCATTAAGAGCAAAGAATCAGTTCTTCAAAAACATAATTGGACAGATCCTAACAAAAATCCTCCTGAGGAATACCAACACGAATGACAAGCGCTTGGAGTTTATGAATCTTACCGATTCATGATCAGCAATGGTTATATGAAGTACTTAACCACCAGAGTTGCTAACGTAGACTTCAAAGATGTTAAATACGCTTTTGGTACTAACTATGCCATGATTGATCCGACTACTGGAACCTTTGAATCAAGACCATGAGTCTCAATTACGGTTACAAATAACCTAATTCCATCCAACAACGCTATTAAGGAAGCTTTCCAAGCGTTTGCAGGTCATAGCAGTGGTACATCAAAGCCACAACCGCCAAAAAATGAATATGGTGTAGTAGGAACTAGTCTTCAACCACATACTGCTGATGCGCAAATGCGTCAAATTGGCTTGACTTTCTTAATCGTTTTACTAGCCCTGTTAATCTACATGATTATCCGCTTTAAGTGAACTTATTATGTTGCTTTAGCTCTTGGTCTAGTCATTACTCTAGTCTTAACACTTTCATTAGTAATTGTTTTACGAATTCCTTTCACCATTGAAGCTTTAGCTGGCGTACTTGGCGTACTTGAATTTGCATTAATTACTGGAATGCTTCTTTTAGGAAAAGGGAAATCATTGATTATTTCAAAAAATGAAACTACTTTAGCCCGTTATTTCGAAGAAGAAATTCGTTTACAAGCAAGTAAACAAGAGGCAAGACAAAATTACAAAAAAACTTTAAAAAATCTCAAAGTAGCAAATCACGAAAGCCGTCTCGCTTTAGAGAAAACGATTCCTGAGTATAAGGCTAATCTCAAAGCTTTAAAAGCCGAACAAAGAAAGGCTTTTAAAATTGCAAAGAGAACTGGGCGAGAAAATTATGATCTTATTATTCAAAATATTAATGTTGCTATTCGCCAAGAAGCCTTGAAAAATAATTTCCTAAAAGAAATTTTTGTGGAAGTTCTTCGTTTTGGAATCTTGAGAACCATTTTTATTGGTCTATTCTACTTCATTATTGCTTTAGTTTTAACAATTACCTTACCACCAATTGCCATTATGGGCTTCACTTTAATGGTTGGGGTAATCGTAACAACGATTGTAATGTTAACAATTATGCTACCAATTTGGCTAAGATTAGAAGGTCGCCGTATCCGTTGAAAATATGGCTATAAACGTTTTGTTAATAAACTAAAAGTTAACCGGGAAGAACAAGTAGTTACTGGTTTGAATGATTAAGAAACAGTAAAGTCATACTTTTTACTACCCGACCCGACCATACCCTTACACTACTGGGAAAAAATAAATTAAAATTAACGAGAGAAAGAGGAGTTTGTAAAAAATGAAAGACATTAAAATTCAGGATTATATTACCGAGGTGCCTGACTTTCCTAAACAAGGGATTAGTTTCAAGGATATCACCCCCATTCTTAATAACCCCCCTGTATTTCACCAAGTAGTGGATGAAATGGCTCGTTTTACTAAAAGCACTGGAGCCAACATTATCGTAGCTCCTGAAGCCCGTGGGTTCATTTTTGCGGCTCCTGTGGCTTATGCTACTAACATAGCATTAGTCTTGATTCGCAAAGCCGGAAAACTTCCCCGTGCCACAATTAAAAAAGAATATGATCTTGAATATGGTAAAGCTACTTTAGAAATGCATAAAGGCGACATTAAACCAGGTGATAAGGTTGTTATTATTGATGACGTTCTTGCCACCGGAGGCACTTTAGAAGCAATTATTGAAATGGTGGAAGCCCAAGGAGCAAAAGTGGTTGGTCTAAGCGTTCTAGCTGATTTGACTTTCCTCCATGATGATAAAATTATTGCTAATCGTCAATACCAAAGTCTTGTTAATTATTAATTACTAAACATTTTTTGCACCCTCCTACGAGTTAATCGGGGAGGGTTTTATTTTACTTTTAAAATCAGTTAAAATAAGAGTTAATTAGACTAAATAAAAACGTCAAAATTCTAGATAAAAAGCGAAAGGAGCACGTTAGCAATAGCGTTACAACATTATGGCTGGTATTCCAAAATTCAAATTACACTCAAAAAATGATAAAACTCGAAAACGTCTCATTCCGCAACAAATCGAAGAATTTCACCAATTAGAAGAAGAATTAAAAACGTATATTTTTGCTAAAAAGGAATTAAAGGAGATTCGGGTTGCTTATGATTATGCGGCCCAAAAACACCAAGAACAAAAACGCAAAAATGGTGACCCCTATATCTATCACCCTTTGTCAACGGCTTATTTTCTTGCCCAATTGCAAATGGGACCACAAACCATTATTGCTGGTTTGCTTCACGATATCCTCGAAGATACACCCGTAACCGCGATTGAATTAGAAAAGGAGTTCGGTACGGAGGTAGCTAACTTGGTCGAAGCTGTTACAAAAGTTAGTTATTTCGCTAAAGAAAACCGGGAAGCGCAAAAATCTGAATACTTGCGAAAAATTTATCTATCGATGGCGAAAGATATCCGTGTCATTATTATTAAACTTTCCGATCGTCTTCATAATATGTTGACAATTCACAACCTCGGTTTGCCTAAGCAAAGAATTATTGCCAAGGAAACACTAGAAATTTACTCTTCAATTGCCCATCGCATCGGAATGAAGGAAATAAAAAATATTTTAGAAGATTTGTCCTTCGAAGTTCTAAATCCAGAAGAATATCAAAAAATCCAAAAGTTACTTCAAAAGGATGCTTCTCAAAGACAGGCAATTATTAACCAAATCATGGATGAAATTACCATTTACTTGCGTAAGGAAAAGCATTTAAAGGTGATTGATATTTTTGGTCGACCTAAAGGAACCTATTCAATTTATCGAAAAATGAACCATTTTGGTCGCTCATTTGATGACTTAAAGGACTTATTAGCCATTCGTATCATTGCAAGAAGCAATGATGATTGCTATAAAATTTTAGGTTTCTTGCACCAAAAATATACTCCTCTTGCCAATAAGTTTAAAGATTACATTGCCACACCTAAAAACGGTGTTTACCAATCGCTTCATACCACTTTAGCAGATACTCAGGGAAATATCTTTGAAGTGCAAATTAGAACTATCGAGATGGATAATGTGGCCGAAACAGGTATGGCTGCCCATTGAGCTTACAAAGAGGGTGAAGTGATTGATATAAAACGTCGCCAATTAGAAATTGATGAACAAATCGATCTCTTTCGACGAATTATTGAACTTGATAAACAAAGAGTTAATGATGGAAGCGGTTTAGAAGATGAAGAAGAAAATGAGACCATTGAAAAGGTTTTAAAAGAAGACTTCTTTACTACGATGATATATGTGCTAACTCCTGACAAGAAAGTCATTACATTGCCTTATGGCTCAACTGTTTTAGATTTCGCTTACCGGATTCATTCAGAAATTGGTCAAGCAACAATCGGAGCTAAAATTGATGGTGTTTTCGTGCCGATTAACACAATTTTGAAATCAGGACAAATTGTTGAAGTGAAAACCTCACCGAAACAAGAACCAACGTATGAGCAATTAAAAATCGTCACTACAGCTAATGCGCGAAACCGAATTCGGAAATACCTTGCCACCAAATTAAAAGAAGACGACATCAAAGATAAAAAAACCGAGAGTCGGCAAATTGTTGATAAAGTTAAAAATAATATCAATTCCTATATTAACAAAAACGATTTACGTTGACGACGTAAATCCGATGAACAAATCTTTAATGACGTGAAGAAATTAGGTTATTCCAGCCTAGACGAGTTTTATCTAGCCATTAATCGGGGTGATTATACAATACCTGAAGTTGTCGAATTAGCTTTTGTTGATTTCAATGCTTCTAAAGATGAAATTGTTTTGGTTAATATTGATAATAAAAAAGAGGTCGAAGTTGATTCTAAAAATGAAGTCATTGTGAGTGGAATTGCTAACTTAAAAGCTTCATTGGCCTCTTGTTGCCGACCCGTTCCTGGTGAACAAATTATCGGTTTTGTTTCAAAAAGCTCTGGCATTAAAATCCATCTTCGTGATTGTATTAATGTAAATCTAGATGAAACCAAAGAACGCTTAGTGGAGGCAAATTGGAATAAGAAAGTAGCCGATGGTAAGAGTTATATGACGAATATTAAATATTACGCCACGGATCGTCCTAACCTACTTTATGATGTTTCTAAAGTTTTGACCAGTTTAAAAGCAACTACGATGAATGCCACTTTGCGAGTTGATGAAAAAACGCTGCTGGCGACAGGAGTTTTAAAAATTAAAATTAAAGATGCTGACCAACTGCATACAATTATTTCCTCACTAAAATCAATTCCATCTATCATTGATGTGAAGCGTGTAATGGATAAACTCTAGTACCTATCAAAGACTTTTCTCTCGAGAGAAAAGTCTTTTTTACTAGGTTTCATTGTATAATTTTAATAATGATTTAGGGAGCTAGATGATGATAAAACGACCTCGTGGAACCCGTGATTTTTTTAAAAATGATCTTATTCATTACCAATTTTTAGAAACCACCTTAAAGAATATTCTTACGGATTTTAATTTCCAGGAAATTCGGACTCCATTACTAGAAACTGAAGAACTTTTTTGCCGAAGTGTTGGTGAAGAGACTGATGTTGTGTCCAAAGAAATGTACCAATTTATTGACAAAAAAGGTCGTAAATTAGTTTTAAGGCCTGAAGGAACAGCGCCAATTGTGCGAGCTTTAATTGAAAATAAATGATATTTGCCAGAATATTTACCACTTAAGCTTTACTACCTAGGTCCAATGTTCCGCTATGAGCGACCCCAAATTGGGCGTTATCGGCAATTTGATCAACTTGGTGTGGAAATTTATGGCGAAGCGAACCTTTACCAGGATTTAGAATTAATAAGTTTAATTAAAGGTATTACCGATACCTTCGGTTTGACTCAAGAAGTGGAATTAGAAGTAAATTATTTAGTTTCGGGAGCCAATAGGCAAGACTATTTAACTCTTTTGAAAAAGTGCTTACATCATGAAAACCAAAGTCGACCACTTTGCGATGATTGTCGCCGACGTCTTGAAACAAATCCTCTAAGAACCTTGGATTGTAAGATTGACAATATTCAAGCTATTGAAAATTTGCCCTTGATGAAGGATTTCTTGACAACTACAGAGAGCAATGATTGAGAAGATTTTTTAATGGGTCTAAACGAATTGGAAATTCCTTGAAAATGGAATCCATTATTAGTGCGTGGTTTAGATTATTACACCGGTTTGGTTTTTGAATTAAAAATCAAGAAACCAATATTAGGTTCACAAACCACGTTATTGGCTGGAGGTCGTTATAACGAACTCGTACAAAGTCTAGATGGACCACACTTACCAGCCATTGGCTTTGGTTTGGGTATTGACCGCTTTTTGTTAACTTTAGAAGCACTTAACTATCCATTTCCCAAAACCGATAGTCCAGTGATTATCACAGTACCATTAACTAAAGAAGCGGTGCTATGAAACTTAACATTTCTTCACAAGCTTCGTCAAAATCATTTAAAAGTTGAAACTGATTTAACCTTAAAAGGTTTAAAACATGGCTTCAAGCAAGCGCAAAAAACAAAAGCACGCTTTCTGCTTGTCATTGGTGATAAAGAGATGAAAAACCACCAAGGTCAATTGAAAGACCAAATTACCGGTCAAAGTATTATTTTACCGTTAGCGGAGATTCCTAATTACCTATTAAATCACCGCCAATAATTTTTTCGTACTAGATAAAAACATTAAGGAGTTTAAAACATGCAACGGACACATACCTGTGGAGATTTAAATCTAACTAATCTTGATCAACCCGTAATTCTGCAAGGTTGAGTGAAAAAAATTCGCAAAATGGGAGGCTTAACTTTTGTTGATTTACGAGACATTTATGGAGTGATTCAGTTAAAAATTTCTAACTCTGAAGCAACAAAATTGCATCCTGAAGACGTTATTCAAGTGTCAGGGATAGTCGCTAAGCGACCTCAAGCAAACTTGCAATTAGCAACTGGAGAAATTGAGGTTCTAGTTGACCAGGTGAAAATCATTAGTCATTCGCAAACACTTCCTTTTCCAATTGAAAACGACATTACAACAACTGAAGAAACCCGCTTAAAATATCGCTATTTAGATTTACGTCGTCCCAATATGCAAAATAATTTAATTTTTCGTTCACGTTTAAACGCCGCTATTCGCGACTTTTTCAAAATTCAAAATTTTTTAGAAGTAGAAACTCCTTATTTAGCAAAAGCAACCCCAGAAGGAGCGCGAGACTTTCTTGTTCCGGCCCGCTTAAACAAAAATAAATTTTATGCTTTGCCTCAATCGCCACAATTATTTAAGCAATTACTAATGATTGCTGGAGTGGACCGTTATTACCAAATTGTAAGATGTTTCCGTGACGAAGATTTGCGTCTTGATCGTCAACTAGAATTTACACAATTGGATTTAGAAATGGCCTTCGCTACTAACGAAGATGTAATGTTTTTAGTTGACCAACTAACTGCACATCTTTTTAAGGATTTGCTTAATGAAACAATCGCCTTACCGATCCCCCGTTTAACATACCAAGAAGCGATGGAAAGTTATGGTAGTGATAAGCCTGACTTAAGATTTGGTATTAAAATTCAGAATGTCACTACGCTTTTGAAAAATACTGAAGTCAAATTCTTTCAAAATCTTGGTCATGAAGTCATTCGAGGAATTGCTATTGACCAATTATTAACTAAAAAACAACTTGCGCAAATAGAAGAAATTGGCAAACATAACCATTTAAAAAATTTAGCAATCGCCAAAATTACTAGTGGTGAATGAAGTGGAAGTTTAGCTTCGCAATTATCGACAACCGAAAAAACTGCTCTACTCCAAAAATTTGGGTTGGAAAACCAAGGGACGATTTTATTAACTCGTGGTAAAAATGCTAGTTTATCACAAGCTCTAGGCGCAATGCGTTTAGAGATTAGCAAAATCTTTAGTTTGGCTAATCCACAAGTCCATAAATTGGTTTGGATTGTTGATTTTCCGCTTTTCGAATGAAGTGATGAAGAAGGTCGCTACCAAGCTGCCCACCACCCTTTCACGATGCCAAGAGCTGATTACCAAACTAATTTCCACATTAAAAAAGCCGAAGCAATTGCTAGTGCCTACGATTTGGTACTGAATGGTTTTGAAATTGGAGGTGGTTCCCAAAGAATTGCTGATCCTGAAATGCAAAAGTTAATGTTTGAGGCCATTGGTTTGACTCCAGAACAAGCTGAAAAGAACTTTGGCTGGTTTTTAGAGGCTTACCATTATGGTGCCCCTTATCATGCTGGTTTGGCACTCGGTTTAGACCGCATCGCCATGATTTTGACGGAAAACACATCAATTAGAGAAGTGATCGCCTTCCCAAAAAATGCCTCTGGAATCGACCCGATGTCTGAAGCCCCAGGAACTGTTTCCCAAGCCCAATTAAACGAACTTCATTTAAAATTAGACAAATAAACCTAACAATCTTAAGTAGCATTCTCCCTAATATTGAAAGATACGATTGATAAAATGATAAAAAAACGAAAAAGTTATATTAAAAGTTATCCCCTCACTCCTTTACGGTTTGTCTCAGAAAAACAAACTTGTTATGAAAGAATTTGCAACTTTATTTTTTGATTGGTAACTATCAGTGCTTTTGTGCTTTTAGGAGTTCCCATCTTAGTTCATTTAGCTACTTGAGTATGACCTGGAATTGAGTTTAAAGATTCTTTAAGCCCTCTTTGGCTCGAAAAGATTCTTCCCAACCACCCTTTTCAAAATTTGTATTTTGCTACAACCAAAGAATTTAATCGTCACGAATACTTTAACTTACTTTGGGCAATGATTCCTGGTAGTTTATTTGCTTTAAGTTTTTGGTTTGGGATGAAAACAGTCTCGATGCGTAGTCCGGGCTTTGCTTTTTGACGATTCCTTGGCTTTACTTGTTTAGGAGCTTTCGCTTTTGCGGCCCTTTACTTCTTTTTCTTTCTTTTTGAAAACCAAAAACTTGATTATTTAAAAGTTAGTCGTCAACCAGAAAAGGAAGAGGGAAAACTAATTAACGTGATTGGTACCTATGCCCTCAAAACATTGGGTTGAATAATTTGCCTTTTCTTTTTTATCTTGCCGTTTGGTATCATTGTTTGCCAATCCTTAATTTATGTTGGCTATAAACAATTTACGATTGATTATCGTTATCGACCTCTTGTCATTAATAATAAAAAAATGGTTGGTAAACCCCAACCAGACAATTTCTTTTTTGAACATTGCCGAAATATTTTTAACTTGCCACCGGTCTTTTCGCGTCAAAATTTAGATGCTAACTACCAGGCTTTACAAAATTTTTATGCTGAAACATCAGAACCTCAAGCCAAAACTGCCAAAGCAAAAGAAACCCGTGATCTTTATTACTTTTTACGCCCTTATTGTTTCGATAACCAAAGTTTTAAAAATCATGAAGGCTTGCCAAGCAACGAGCTTGAAATTGAAGAAAAGCATTAGTAAAGCCTCCAAACAACAAAGTCATCACTTGAAAATTAGTTTCCAACTGGGGACTAATTTTTTGTTTTTGGCTTAATTTTTGTAAGTCTTTTAGTGCTTGATTAAGCACTAAACTAGGATTAAAAAGAGTTTGGCTATCTTGGGAAACTTGAGCAAACAATTTCTGGAAATAATCTTTATAATCTTCAGGAATTAAACTTAAGGCTTCGCGTTGGTAACGTTTTCATAAGGTGGTCATTTGACCATTGACCATTTTCAAAAGTGCCATTCTTTTTTGAGGCACCGCTTCTTCAGCTAAATAAGCATAGAAAGTAGTTAAGGTTTTGAGACCGTTTAGAAAACCCGCCAAAGAACCAACTTGGAGAGTTCACTTTTGAAACTTTCGATAAACTCGCGGTTGGTTTAAAATTTGACGCATTTTTTGTTGATAGAATTCAAAATAACGGTGACTATTTTTAAATAATATTGCCAAATCTTCTAAATCATAATTAGTACCTTTAACAAAGTATAATTGAGGGTTTTGGTTAAATTTACGTAGTCAAGTGTTTTGTTTTTTCAAAAGTTTTGTTAAATATTTATCTCATCAAGGCTTGACGTGAAATAAATATTTTTGATCAGTTGTAGTTCAATTAGGAAGATTCAGTAAATTATTCATAGGGCCTCGGTTGGGTTTGATTATATCTAATTAACTTAAGTTATAATATACTATAACGTAGATTTATTGCGGTGGAGGACGATACATATGGCAGAAACAATGGAAGAATGAGAAATTAACCTTGAAGAACCAACCTTAGCGTTACTAATCAACCAATTAGACTTATTAAACCAACTTTTAAATAAGCAACGTATCAAAGATAATCGTTTACCTCAAGCAATCCAAAGCCTCAATGATTTGGAAACTGAAAATGATTGACAACAATTTAAAAAACTTTGAAAAACATTATCTCTAGATTTAAAAGAAGCCATGAATAGTCTACCATCGGCGAACCTTTTTGAAGTTATTGCTCCCTTTTACCAAATTGAGGCTTTAGTGGGAGATTTTGATACTAGCGACGGTTTTTTAAACTATTTAAAAACCACCTTAGGTGACACCAATTTTGAATCGTTGCCCGAAGTTAAGGAAGCATTAGAAAAAGCAACTATTCCTTTTTTCGTTAAGGAAATTCAGCCTTTAATTCCAATTAGTAGCAATGGTATTTTACTTGAAGATTTTCAAAAAGTTTTAAAGGCCAGCCCAGAAGTCGAAGATTATGCAGAGGTGGAAGAAGCACAAAGTATCTTGCTTGGTCTTTTTGACTTAATTCCACCAGCGGTAAAACAAAATAACAAAAATGATTTAGAACAAATTTATCGCAATTTAATGCATAATGAAAGTCGTTTAAACTTAATTAACCTAATAACCGATGATTTTGTCCCTTCACAAAATGTTGATAACCAGGATAATAAATAGTAAAAAGTAACCTATGAATCTAAACCTAATTATCTTATTAAGTATCATTGGCTTGTGATTAATCGTTTTACTTATTAGTGGCCTATTGGCAGGTCGTTACAATCTCCACCATACCCCCTACCAAAAAGAGCGAAACGCTTACCAAAAGGACTGGACGAATATCAAAAGGCATTATGAAGCAAACGGCCCACTTTCACCCATTGCTCTTAAATTTTCGTTGCCTTCCAACGAGAAAGCCTATTATTATGATTATCAAAACGAGCTTTATTTGTATGGCAAAAAAAGTCAAGAATATAAATTTCTCATCAAAACCGAAGGCCAAAAACCAACTATTTACCAAGCATATGAACAGGATTTTGATTTTTTGCCTTTGAAAAGTAGTTTTCGTTTGGGGCTAAAAGCCTCACCTAAACCTCAGTTTGATGCTGATGTTTACATAACTAACCAAAGAGTAATTTTTAGTAATCGTTATGAAAAAACAAAAGTCGAATTACCTTTAAGCCAAATTCGGAAAGCTTATTTTGCTTTAATTTATACTTCACGTCATTATAGTCGGGGTTATGTTATTCAAACTGATGACGAAGTTTATGAAGTGGTTTCTAACCAACCAGAAGCGGTTCTAATAATTAATGACCTTTTGCGACAACAAATTAAATAATGGAAAAAATGTTTTCTAAAAGATGGAGGAATGATGATTAAACAAGCCCAATTTATCAAATCAGCAGCAGGTCGCGAGGGGTGAATTGATGATCAAATTAATGAAATTTGTTTTTTAGGAAGGTCGAATGTTGGTAAATCCTCATTCATTAACAACCTCACTAACAAAAAAAAATTAGCAAAAGTTTCGTCAACACCAGGTAAAACTAAATTACTTAATTTTTTCGATATCAATAATGGTCAATTTCGGATTGTTGACGCTCCTGGATATGGTTTTTCAAAAACGACTTTAGCGGAAAAACAACAATTCGCGCGTATGATGGAAGACTACCTAATGAACCGCTCCAACCTTAAGGGAGCGGTGATGCTAGTTGACTTACGACGTAAACCAAATGCCGATGACCAACAGCTTTACAATTTTTTGAAGCAATTAAATTTGCCTGTTATTTTAATTGGCACTAAATTAGATAAACTTAAGAAGAATGAAATAAACAAAAATGAGAAATTAATTAAGAATACTCTTAACTACGATCAAAGTGATAAATTTATCAAAATTTCGAATTTGAACAAAGGTGATCTAATGCCAGTTTATCAAGGTCTCATTGCACTTGCCGAAAGGAAATAATCATGAACTTTGAAGGATTAAACCAAGTCGATTTAGCAAAAAATTTAAAAACCAATTTAAACGAGGGACTTTCTAAAAACGAAGCTGCCAACCGCCTAAAAACCGATGGTTTAAACGTTTTACCACAAGCTCATTACAAACCATGGTTTGTCATCTTTTTATTGGCTTTAGTGGAACCACTCCAAATTATCCTGATTCTTGCAGCTATCATTTCGGTGATCGCCCCACGAATTGGTCATTGGTCAGACCCTTTATCAATAAGCGACTTTATTGACTTTATTGTGATTATTTTTATCGTCCTTCTCGATGCCACTTTAGAAACGGTCCAAACTTTAAAAGCCCGGCAATCGGTTGAAGCTTTAAAGTCCATTACCAAACCAACAGCCGTCGTTATTCGTAATGGAAACCAAATCACGGTTCCATCGCAAGATCTTGTCAAAGGAGATGTAGTTGTTATTGAAGCTGGCCAATATATTCCAGCTGACTTAAGATTATTTGAGACTTCAGATTGCTTTATTGATGAATCTGCTTTAACTGGGGAGTCGGTACCAGTACAAAAATTTGGTGAGACACAAAAAGAAACACCAATTCTTGCTGATAAAAAAAATATTGCCTTTATGGGTACGTTTGTGACTAATGGAAGAGCTCTCGGAGTTGTGATAACTACTGGCGTTCATACAGAAATTGGCAAAATCGACGCAGCCATTAAAAGTTCCAAAGATGAGATGACACCTCTAGAAAAGAAATTAAAAAAATTTAGTTTTTGAATTTCTGGAGTGGCCCTGATAATCGGTTTGGTTATGTTTCTATCGCTATATTTCAGTGGTGAAAAAAGCCATTGAAGCAATTACTTAATGGTTGCGATTACTTTGGCTATCGGTATTATTCCCGAATCACTTCCCGCTGTAGTTTCAATCACTTTATCCATCGCCACTAAAAGAATGACTAAAGAAAACGTGATTGTTAAAAAACTTAGTTCAGTGGAAACCCTCGGAAGTGTTAACATAATTTGCACCGATAAAACGGGAACATTGACACAAAATAAAATGACAGTTAAAGATGTTTTATGAAACCAAAACATTCTTTCCTCTCAAAAGTTTATTGAATCCGTTACCAATAACCAAAAAAAATTATTTTGTCAAAGTTTAGTCTTGCCAAATGATTCAATTTCAGAAGAAGGCGAACGAATTGGTGACCCTACCGAATTAGCCTTGATTGATTTTGCGGAATTAATGGGTTGAGACGAAATTAAAGCTCGCAAACTGTGACCACGAAAAGCCGCAATTCCTTTTGACTCTAAGCGGAAGTTGATGACTACTTTGAATGCTGTGGGTCAAAGTAAATATGTTTTCACTAAAGGGGCGGTTGATCAATTATTAAAGATTTGTAATCAGGTAATTATTGATGACAAAGTCCAACCACTTACGGCAACCATTAAAAAGAATATTTTATTAGCAAGTCGAAAGATGTCTGATAAAGCTTTAAGAGTCCTTGGTTTTGCTTACAAACCAGTCACCAACGACACTCAAAAACCTGATGAAAAAAACCTGATTTTCTTAGGAGCGGTTGGAATGATGGACCCAGTGAGACCTTCGGCCATTCAAACAATTCGCGAAGCCAATCAAGCTGGTTGCCAAGTAGTGATGTTAACTGGAGATCATGTAGATACCGCTTTAGCGATTGCCCGCGAATTAGATTTAGCTTATACACACTATGAAGTTATGGCAGCGGATGTTCTTGAAAAAATGCCTGATCAAGAACTTTTAAGAATTATTGATAATATTAAAGTTTTTGCGCGAGTAAACCCAGAACATAAAGTAAGGATTATTACGTTACTCCAAGAAAAAAACAATATTGTTGCAATGACGGGCGATGGGGTAAATGATGCTCCTTCATTGGCAAAAGCAGATATTGGTATTGCCATGGGTAAAGGGGGAACTGATGTAGCCAAAGAGGCTGCTGATGTCATCCTTACCGATGATAATTTTGCCACTATTATGAAAGGTGTTGACCAAGGTCGAAATGTTTACCAAAAAATTCGGCAAGCCATTGTTCTCCTTTTAGGTTATAACCTAGCCAATGTCTTAACAATTTTTATTCTTTCTTTAATTAACCACACATCACCATTACAAGCTGTTGATATTCTGTATTTAAATTTGATTGTTGAGTCATGTCTAGCAATTGCACTTGGAATGGGTCCGGTTGATAGTAGTTTAATGTATCTTCCTCCACCGAAAAGAAATGCTAATTTATTAAAAGGGGTTTGAGGGTCGATTTTAAAAATTGCGTTCTTTTTAACCTTAGCCTTCATTGTTGCTTATTTCTTAGGGGCCTCAACTTTACCAAAAGGTGATTCAGGTCGAGCCCTTCGCGGACAAACCGTACTCTTCATGACTATGGCTTTTGCTCCCCTAAGTTTAGCTCATTGCATTAAATTAACTAACTGGAAAGCTTCAACTAGGATTCCGTGATTAATTTCTAAACCTTTAATTTATGCCTCGTTAATTGGCGTTGGGGTAAATTTATTAGTCATTTTTATACCCGGACTTAATGACCAAATTTTTGGTCTAATGGGTTATGGATCGGGAGGATGAAATAAAACCAATTGGTGATTAATTTTCATTAGTCTTGGTCTAAGTTTGGTCCCAACATTATTAACGATTATTACCAATACTTTAATTTTTTATATTTATCATTATGCTCCACCAGCATGACAACGAAACCGTCGTTTAGTAACCCAAATGGTTCATGAAGATCAAACGATGGCCAAATCAAAGAAAAAGAAAAGAAAAAACTAGACCACAGCGTTAATCTTAGACGTTATGGTCTAGTTTTTCTTTATAAAATCCTTGACATTTAAGCGGAAATCTTTATCATTAAGAGGTCTTTTATAATTTTTTAATTTCTGAACATTTTGGTGTTTAAGAATTAGTAACATGAATAGTTGAAATAAACGTTATTAGCATTTATCAAAAAATAATTATAATTTAAGGGTTTATTTAGAACGTAATATTGAATAAATAAATAGTTAAAATCAATGTTGAAAATGTGAGATTTTACTAGTCTTTTTTAAATTAGATAAATCCTATTTTTCCTTATAATGTTTACAAGTGACATTTGCCTCTATCAAGATTATCAAAACCTATCTTATAACTTTTTTGGTCAAATTGAAGCAAATAATTGTGTTATTAAGTTCAAGAGATTTAAACTAGTCTAAGACAAAACTTGACTCAATTTTTTCACCTGTTTAATAAATTTGGTTTAAAAAAATACTTAAAGTAATTAAATTTTTATAAACGTAATGGGAGGAAATTTTTAGAGTTTTATGGAGGTGAATCTTGTTAATTGTTGAAGAATCTTATGAAAACCTAGTAGCTACTGATCGTCTAATTATTAAAAAAATTAACCAACATCCCGATGCCTTTATTAATTCATCAATTGTCGAATTTGCTAAAAATGTAAGTACCGCAGTGTCAACAATTAGCAAATTTGTTCGTCGCTTGGGATTTACTAATTACCGCGAATTTCAAAATTATCTAATAACATCTTATTTATTAGAACGAGAAAAAAATTATTCTGATTTCCTTTTTCAAATTAAAAGGGATGAAGAAATCGAAAATTTAAAAAAGATTGAATTTTACGCTATTGAAGAAACGATTAAATTGTTAGACCAACGTCAATTAAAAAATGTGGCGCAAAGAATTTGCGAGGCAAATAAAATTTGGCTGATTGGTAGTGGACAAAATTTTTTGCAGTTGCAAGACTTATGTAATAATTTAAGAATAGTTGGTTGCAACGCCTTCGCTACTTCGTTTCCAAATAACCACGCTTTCGAAATTATGAATTTAGATAGTGATGACCTTGTTATTTTTATGGCGGATAATTATGAATCAAATGTTTATTTTAATTTAGTAAGAAAGTTAAAAGAAAACCATGTTACTTTAGTTATGATTACGGCTTTAAATAAATTTTTCATAAATGATATGGATTTTATTCTAAATTATTTTGCCTTTCCACTTAAAAGCACACCATCATTGGTAGGCAATACAAAAGTGCAAAGTTTTTTTCTAAACAACCTAATTATGACTTACATTCTAAAACAAAAAAGCACAAACCCAAATTGAACAAATCCTAAAAGATGATAAAAAAGAAAATTATTTTACTTTGATAATTTTCTTTTTTAAAACATTATTTTTATTATTTGCTAATAACCCTGAAATAGGGTTATTTTTATGTTCAAAAATTATTGTAAAATAAGAATTATGAAGAAAGAGGCTTAAAACGAATGTCAGACGCAAATGCAAAAACCCCCTTGCCTTTAAAATACCAACATCACGAGGTTGAAGAAGGTCGCTATCAATGATGAAAGGAACATAAACTCTTTGATTCTCACCCACAATCAGGCAAAAAACCTTTCACTATTTTAGTTCCTCCCCCTAACGTGACCGGTAAATTACACTTAGGTCATGCTTGAGATAATGCTTTAGAAGATGCTTTAATTCGTTTCAAGCATCTAAATGGCTTCGATACCCTCTTTGTGCCAGGGCTTGATCATGCTGGAATTGCCACCCAAACTAAAGTGGAGGCTCATCTTTTTCAACAAGAGGGAAAAAGACGTTGAGATCTTGGGCGTGAAGGCTTTATTGAAGAAATTTGAAAATGAAAAGAGACCTATAGCGAAACCATCCGCCAACAATGAGCCAAATTAGGTTTAGCTTTAGACTACCGTTTTGAGAAATTTACCTTAGATAAAGATGTTAATAATTTAGTTAACTATGTTTTCGTGACTTTATATAATAACGGTCTGATTTATCGCGGAAAACGCATTGTCAATTGGGACCCTAGCCAAAAAACTGCTATTTCTAATATTGAAGTTATTTACCGTGAGACTCCGGGGCAAATGTATTACTTTAAATACCAACTAGTTGATAGTGATGATTATTTAGAAGTGGCCACGACGCGTCCAGAAACAATGTTTGCTGACCAATGTTTAGTAGTTAACCCTAATGATGAACGTTACAAAAAATACCACGGTAAAATGGTAATTAATCCTGTTAATAACATGATAATTCCAGTTATTGCTGACAGTTATGTGGAAACTGACTTTGGGACAGGAGTAATGAAATGTACTCCAGCCCATGATGTTAATGATTTTGAAATTGGGGAACGTCATAATTTGGCTAAACCGCTTTGTCTTAATGAGGATGGAACTTTAACTACTAGTTGTGGTCCTGATTATGCCGGTTTAGATCGCTTTGAAGCGCGAGATAAAATAATCCATAATACCAAACAAGCCCAAACTTTCTTAAAAGCTGAAAATATCGTTCACCAAGTTGGCTATTCGGAACGTTCCAACACAATCGTCGAACCTTATTTATCAAACCAGTGATTCGTGAAGATGGAGCCATTAGCAAAACTAGTCCTTGATTTTCAAAAAACAAACCAAAAAATTAGTTTCTTTCCAGAGCGTTTTAATGAAGTTCTTCTCCAATGGATGAATAACCCACAAGACTGAACGATTTCGCGCCAACTTTGATGAGGTCACCAAATTCCTGCTTGGTACCATAAAGAAACCAAAGAAATCTATGTTGGCCTTGAAGCTCCACATCCGACTCAAGATTGAGAACGTGATGCTGATGTTTTAGATACTTGGTTTTCTTCAGCCTTATGACCGTTAGTCACTCTTGGTTGGAAACCGGACCAAGCAAACCCACTATTTGACCATTATTACCCAACTAGTGTTTTAGTGACAGGTTATGACATTATCTTTTTCTGAGTAGCCAGAATGATTTTTCAAAGTCTTTACTTTACCCACCAAAAACCCTTCAACCAAGTTCTAATTCACGGTTTGGTTCGTGATGAACAAGGGCGAAAAATGTCAAAATCATTAGGTAATGGTGTTGACCCAATGGATGTCATTGCAAATTATGGGGCTGATGCTTTGCGTTTGTTTTTGCTAACAAGCTCAACCCCAGGCCAAGATTTAAAATATAATGAGGAAAAAGTTAAAAATTCCTGAAATTTTTTAAATAAATTGTGGAATGCAAGTCGTTTTGTTTATTTACAACTACCAGATAATTTTAAATTTGATGAAGCAATTATGATTGCCCATGATGGGGCTAACGAAGCTAACAATTGAATTCTTAATGAATTAAAACTAGTGATGAACAAAAGTCAGGCTTTGATTGATGCTTTTGAATTCGGTTTGGCAGGCAAAGAAATTTATGACTTTGTTTGAAATAAATATTGTTCTTGATTCATCGAACTAGCAAAGGTTAATTTGGCAAACAAAACTGATCCCGCGGTTCAAGAAAGCACTCAGCAAACGTTGGTTTATGTTCTCCAAAATATTTTAATAATGCTCCATCCATTTGCCCCTTTTATTACTGAAAGACTTTATCAAGAACTTCCGAATCCAAGCCATTTGTCAATTATGCTAGAAACTTGAGTTAATCCCATCACCATTAAACAAACTCCCAATTTTCCCTTACTTTTGGAATTAATTAGTAAAATTCGGGAATTTAGAGCTGACCAAACAATCAACAAATCCGTTCATTTAGTTTTTAATCTACAAAAATTAAATGCCCATCATATTCAAGTTTTCAAAAGTGAATTACCACTTTGAAACGCCTATCTTAAAAAATTAGTAAATAGCGAGTTGGTCTTAACGACGATTAATAATGAAAAAACGGATTTAATTTCCCTTCCTGTCAAGGAGTTTTTCCTTGAAGTTCCAGTTAGTCAGTTTATTAAGGCTGATGTTTTAGCAGCCCAATGGCAAAACCACAAAAAAATGCTGGAAGTAGAAATTGAACGAAGTCAAAAAATTCTCTCAAACCCCAATTTTTTAGCTAAGGCCCAACCGGGAAAAGTGGCCGAAGAGCAAAAAAAATATGCTGACTACCAAGAGCAATTAAAAAGTCTTCTCGAAAAAATGACCCAAAAATAAAAAATGCCTTAAAAAGGCATTTTTTATTTTTAAAATCGTATCTTCTAGGGAGGTTGATAATATTTGCAAAAAGAAAAACCCTCTCATCTCAAAATTAATAACCGAGTTTTTTGGCAAAATCATAATCCTCTAGTCATTATTTTTTGTCTTGTCGCTCTCAGTTTAGTGATGTTGGAAAAAAATCAGTATTTGCTTTCTTTAAGTTCCTTTTTAGCTATACTTTTTTATTTATTTTGACAGCAAAAACGCTACCCTTGGTTATTTTTACTCGTTTTAGGCCCTTTGTTGCTTTGGTTAATTCAAACATGATATTTTCAAGATTTGCGTGATCTTGGTGCCTTTTATTCAAACCTTAAAGGTAGGGTTGTTAAAAATAGTGGCACTTATGGAATTATTAAAATTGGGCGGCAATCAGTATTATGAATAGCAATGCCACCTTCACTAACCCTTGGCCAAAACGTTAATCTAAGTGGTTGAATTCAGCCGTTAAAAGAGCCACCCAATAGTTTTAGTTTTGACTTTAGTGCCTATCTTCGTTCCCAAACCGTTTTTAAAGGGATTAAGGTTGAGAACTATCAACTTTTACCTACACATAACTTAAGATTTTATTTTTTCAGTTATTGGCAAACACAAGCCATTAGCCCCTTTTTAAATTTTTTATTATGAAATGATAAAACAAATTTAGAAATTAAAAACCAACTTAATGAGTTAAATTTAGGTTATTTACTCAATGGAACAATGCTAATTAATATCTATTATTTAAAAAGATTTCGCAATAAAGTTTTTGGTTCCAAACCCTCGTTAAATACAATAACACAAGTTCTGTTTACTAGTTTATTTTTAGGCTATCTATATTTAGCCGCCTTTCCCTGATTTCTTGTCCGATTTACAATCGCCCAAGTTTTGAATCTAGTTATTCGGCAACGTCATTGAAATTGAAATCGTCAAACACGCAGTTTTGTGATTTTATATAGTCTCTACTTTATCAATGCCCGGTTTATTCTGCAAAGCGGCGTTTGATATTTAGTGATTGTAGGTATTTTTTTCACTTCAAACGATTTTAAAATGAGAGGCTTAAGGAAATGGACATGACACTTAGCAAGAAGTTTTGGTTTATTTTGCCCTTTGGAAATTATTTTTAATTATCGTTTAAACTTCATCGCGCCGTTTTTATTTCTAGGTTTATTACCATGATTTCAATTCTTAAACGGTTTTGTTTTCTTCGCTTGATGATGACCTAAGACTACAAATTTGTGAACATTTCTTAGCAACATTACCCAGTGATTATTAGATTTGAGTACTAAACTTAGTTGATCATGAAACTTTGGGTCTGGTTTGATAGTCTGCTTTGTAGTTTATTTTTGAGGGCTTTGAAAGATAAAAGGAGCTGAAAGTTGAAAAAGTAATAAATGAGTTCTTATTTTAACCATCGCAAGTCTAATTTTAGCTTTATCTTGAGCAAAAATTAGTCTAGAAACGGAAAGTTTTTGGATGTTAAACGTAGGCAATGGGAGTTCCTTTCTTTATGTTAATAAGTTTAAAAACACCGTTATTATTTATGATTGTGGCAGTGGACCTGGTTTTTCACCAAAAATCATGGGTGATTTTTTGAAATTTAAAGGTTTAAATCATATTGACTACTTATTTATTTCCCATTTCCATCTTGATCATTACAACGGTTTAGAGCATGTTCAAAAGTTGGCGACAGTTAAAAATTTAATTACTAACGAATATGTTGGTAATTTGGCTTGAACCCACAAAGGTATCCAAATGATAGGTTGAAAATTAGATAAGGTGAAAGATTATAATGATACTTCATTGATTATTTTATTAATTCTCAAAAATAACACAATTTTACTTGTTGGCGACCTGACCAAAGTTGGTGAAGCGAATCATTTAGAAAATCCACATTTCTTATATGTCATCGGCAATATAAAAATTGATTTATTGCAATTAGGTCATCATGGTAGCAAAAATTCAAGTAGTGAAGCTTTTTTAAACCTCGTTAATCCTCGCATGATTTTTATTAGTGCTGGTCTTAAAAATAACCATCAATTTCCCGATGCCGAAACAATTAAAATTTTAAACAAAATGCGAATTCCTTTTGTATCGACTCATATTAAAATTAATTGAGTATGAAATTTAACTAAAAACCAATTAAAAAGTTTTTATTAGGAAAAGGAAAAGTGAGATGTCAAGTTTAGAAGTCTTAAAAATTACTCTATCGAATACCAAATTTTGGGGAACGATTATTGTGGCCGCTTTGGTTATTAGTCTTGGTTACTTTCTTGAAAAACGACACATTATGCCTGATAAATGAGAGAAAGTGATTGTCAAAATCACTTTATTTATCGGCTTGCCGGCAATGATACTAAAAAATTTCATGGTCGATTTAGATACCCAGAACTTTAATAATCTCTTAGTGCTTTTGATCATCGGTTTTTTAGCCTATATCTTGTTAACTTTGCTTGGAAGATTAGTTTTCATAAAGTATCAAGCTAAGGCACAAGATGCTTTAATTATGTGTGCGGTATGTCCATCAGTCCTCTATTTTGGGTTTCCTATGGCCGAAGCTTTAGCTAATTCGAACCAACAAGAAGTGCTTAAACAAGCGACAAATTTTTTCAACATTGCTTTCTGGTTTTACTTATCATGATATTCCTTATATGTTTATCAACGCCCTCATTTTGCTACAATACAAAGCAAACAAGAACGCCGCCAACTTTCGCGCAAGATTGCCAAATCTTTATTAAAAAACCCGATTATGATTGCCTTAATTGGGGGTTTAGTTTTGTGATTAATGCAAATGATTCCGGGAATTAAAATTATTCATGTGACGGACAATGGTTGGAATACAATAAGCCCTGGCAATTATTCAGTTACTCGCCTTGATGCCTTAATTCCTGGGTTTAATCAGGCTGTGACGATTCTTGGAGCACTCCCAACACCACTAGCTTGATTATCAATTGGGATTTTAATTGCCCGTAGTCCACTTTTAGAAGCTTTAAAAGATAAAGCAGCTTGGTTGGCATCATCATTTAAAATGTTAATCGTACCGTTGGTGACAGTGGGTCTATTTGTCTTTTTCGCTTGGTTTGGCCAAATAACCAACCTTTACGAAATTCCTAAAATTGCTTTAATTGTATCCATTCTTATGATGGCCTCGCCAACTGCAACTGCCATGGCAAGCTATGCCATTCTTTACCAAAAAGAAGCACAGAGATCAGCAAAAATTTGCACCCAAACAACCTTTCTAGCTTTAATCACAATGCCTTTTTGAGCCGTTATCACAAGTTTAATTGGTGAAACTAATTTATTCCAATAAAAAAATAGTGACGAATCACTATTTTTTTATTATCCAATTTGGGTTTAGATTGACATTAAATGTGATTTAACACGAGCGGCTTTATTTGGTTTAATAATTCCTTTTTTAACCCCTTGGTCAACCAAGCTCACTGCTGAAGTGATTAATTCATTTTTGTCAGCAGCATCCTCTTTTTTAGCAATTTCAGCTTTTTTAATTGCTGTTTTAATTTGAGAATTAAACGCTTTATTTGCCAAACGAGATTTTTCATTGGTTAAAATTCGCTTTTTTTGCGATTTAATATTTGCCATTTTTACATCTCCTCTTTTCTTAAATAGATTTAAAGACAAAGTAAATTATACCAAATAAAGAAAAAGAGGCGGTAGTAAATAATACCCCAAAAGGACCAATTGCCTTATTATTGACATTTTGTCGGTAACTTCACGAGGTCCTTTTGCTAAAATAGTAACGAAAAGGGGGGCCGAATGGATTTAATCTATAGTCCTGACTATTATTTATTATTAGAAGCCCAGAAACAGAAAATTAAAGAACTTCAATTAGATTCAGAGACAATTGAAACATTTTCTTTTATTGATAACTCTTTGGCAGAAATTATTGATAGTCTTTTAACGTTACCAATGTTTAGCAAGCAAAAAATAATTATCATCCATGACTCTTGGTTTTTAACAAATAAAAAAATTGCTTTGCATCCCACCTTTAATTTTGATAGTCTATTGACGCTTTTAAATCGGGGGCTTCCCGACGCTAATAAAGTCATCTTTACACTTAATCATGAAACACTTGCGAAAAACAAAAAGTCCCAAAATTTTATTAGGCAAGTAAAGGTAAATAAAATTGATTCACCAACTTTGAGTTTTTGTCAAACCAAAGTTAAAGAATGATTAGAAGAATCCAAAATTAACTTTTCTGCTGACGCCTGGAAATATTTTTGGACAATAATGCCTTTAGACCTTTCATATTTAGAAAAGGAAATTGGTAAATTGGTAAATTTAGAAGCCCCGGAAATAACTTTGGAAATGACCAAACAAATTTCCTTCCCATGATTAGAAAATGACATCTTTAAATTAAGTGAAGCCTTTTTGCGGAATGATTGCAGTAATTTTTTAACCTTATATAAGGATTATTGTTTGCAAAACAATGAATTAATTCCTTTGTTAGCCCTTTTGGGCAATCATCTTATCACATTAAGAAACTATTTAGTGTTAAAAGAAAAGGGCCTCTATCATCAAGAAATAATTCAAAAATTGGGAGTAAACCCCTACTACCTAAACAACATTCTGCGCATAAATAACGAGACAATCGCGCAATTAAATGGTAAAATTGATATGATATATGAACTTAATAGAGAACTAATTTGTGGAGCGATTGATACACGCGTAATTCCCGAATATAAATTTATTAAAGCGTTCGAAAAGTCGAAAAGAAAGGACAAGAATAATGGAGCCAAATAAAGTTTATAAAAGTTTGGTTTATCTCGCGTACAATGTGGTGAAACACGAACGTTTGCGTTATGAATTGGATAATAAAGCTATTTTCCGTGATCAGTTTGTCAAACAAATTAATAATATGTTAGCTTTAGAAAAAGATTTTAACCAAACTTTTAACAACCAAACCTGAACAACAGTTTTTGCCCAGGCAATTGTTAAAGTTACCCAACAGAAACAACGTTTTGAAAAACGCGATGGTTTAAGTGTCGAAGAAATTTATGCTGATTATTCATCGTTTCTTTCTTATACTTCAACCACTTTCGAAGTAGGCCGAAACACATTAACCGAAGAAATTGTTAATTTTTCTCCTGATGAAGTGTTGATTGATGCTACTCTAACTGATCAAACCAAAAACCATTATAGAGAATTAGAAAAAGAAAGACTGGAAAGAGAAAAACAAGCTCAAGAAACTAAAGACAAACCGAAACCCGAATTTTCTTCTAGTCAAAACCAAGAAAGAACTTATAGTCAACAAAATAACAATAGTTTCTTTGGTGGTGGTGGTTATGCCAACGTAAATACAATGGATCCTCGTCAAAATCCACGTTTTTATCCTTACATGTCAAAACCAAAATGAATGCCAACACTAAAATATGTGTTTGCCGGTCTTGTAATTTTGGCTACACTAATGTTAATTGCCACTTCAATTGCCATGATGACTGTCAAAATGAATCTTGGTCCAAATAATACTAGCAATCCATTTGGCAATGCCCTTTTTGGTGAAGCAATGTGAGCTTCGCATAAAGGAAATTGGGATAGTTTCTTGACTAAAAGTTTAAGAGATAGTAATGCAAAGTTTCCGTTAAATTGAAGTTTAATGAGTGCTAATGTTGGTTCAATTTTAAGTTTAGTTTTCTATTCACTGCCAGCTATTTATATTGGCTATGCCGTTTTTAGAAAACCACGTTCTTTAAAAGAGAAATACCGTTTAAGTATGATGTCGGTAATCTTTATGTTTATTATGTTCTTTGTTGCTGGTTCAAATATCTTTAACGTTATGAGTGCCCACCAAATTTCAAAAAACTTTGAAGAAACATTTAAGCGAATCTTTGATAATGAATTTGTGGGTGACAACAGTAACTACAACTTTAAAGCCTTTTGAGCAGTCATGATGGAAAAACATGGAGCAGGAATTGAAGCTACTTCAATCATTGCTGATATTGCTGTTGCCTTAATTGCTGTTTCTGTGGTTTTAGGTATTGTTATGCTAGTGCTAAACCCACGTTTAGACCGTCAAAAAATGATGCATGCGATGACTGAATACCAACGTGCTAACATTGCGATGATGCAAGGTCAATCTTATCAAGTTGACCCATCTTTATTTGATGACGATACTCAAACCATTAAAGCTAAAAAGGAAACAAAGTTCGGGACTTGATGGAAAAAAACTTTTACTAAAAAAGATAAACCTAAAAGTCCTCAAGATAACCAAACCCAAAATTAATTTTGGGTTTTTTTAAGGAGAATTTGGCCATGAGTTACTATTTTAAACATTCTTATGGTTTTACTGATCACGGTCTCCAACGTTGTCGTGAGCGGTTGAAACTAACTGGTCTTCCTGATTATGAAGTTAAAGAAAAAATTATGGATTTAATTAAAAATTCTAATTATTCTTTTGAATCTAAATATGATCTTTACATTCGCGCTGGTTCAAAAGGACAACTTTATTTTGTAATTAGTAAGGATTCGAATGTCATTATTACTTGTTCACCCGTTTCACCCGAAAAGCAACTAAGTTTAATGGATTATTAATTATAATCAAACTTAGATATTACTAATGGGGGACTAATGCGACTTGGATTATATGGCTTAATTGGTAGTGGCAAAACGACTGCTTTGAATTATTTAAGTAAAAATTATGATTTAGAGATTCTCGACCTTGATGAAATTAGCAAAGAGATAATGAACGAGGAAGTAGTTCTCTCTTTTGTAATGGCTAACTTTCCTACTTCTTATAATCAAGAAAAGAATCAAATCGATCGGAACCAACTAAGAATTATCTTATTTAATAGCTTGGTTGATAACCAAAAATTTGCTGCTTTTGTTTGACCGTTAATTGAAACCAAAACTAAATCTTTATTAAATTCCATTCCCATCGATAAAAATGTGGTTGTAGAAGGGGCGTTGCTCCCATTGTTTAATATTCCTGTCGAATATTTGGTGGAGATACAAACACCAAAGCCAATCTTGATTAAAAGAATTATGCAACGTGACCAACGTGAAAGTGATGAAACCAAAAAGATTGCCCAAATTCAAGAAATATGGTTGCAAGATTTTCGTGGGGACATTATTCTTAATAATGATGATTCATTAGAAAGTTTTTATAATAAATTAGATACCTTAATGATGAATTTTAAGGTTAGTAAATTATAAATTAACTTAAAGCACTTGAAATGAGTGCTTTTTCTTTTCGGGTTTTTTTCTCAGTATAATAAAAATAAAAGAGGTTTAAAATGGAAAAGAAGACGATTGATGAATGCTTAACAAGTAAATTACGCTATGAAATTGATAAATTAATCGATCTAAATTTAGATCTGGATAGCATTTGAGATTTGTTGCAAGAAGATTTAGAGCCTTACGAAACTTATATGCGCCTTGAGGTACAAAGGTTTATTAAGTATTTGCTTTGGCTTCGTGATAACCATAAAAGTAGAGAAGATGCTTTTTTAAAATACAAGCGCTATACCTTAACTATGAATCCCCATTTTCGTAAAGAAGCTCCCTTATCCGATTTAGAACAAAAATGAAAAGATCAACGTCGGATTGATGAATTATCGACCTTGATGAATTATCGCGCTCCTAAAAACCAAAAAATTGAGGCTTCTCAAAGTGCTGAGAAACTCAAAACAGAGACAATGATGACCAACTTAGAAGAAACTAAATTACAAGATACTTTAGATGCTACGAATAACGTTCTTTATAACTTTACAAGTCAACCAATTAAATCTGAAAAAGATTTTTCCGACAACGTTAATCTTAATCGTTCGCCGTTGGAAAGTCTTGAAGATGAGAAATGAGTTAGAAAACCCAAAAAACCTAATCTAGAAATCGATGATGAGGATGTTCCACTTGGTGAAGAAACTGATCAAGATATTGAACAATCAGAAGATGACTCCGAACTGGAAACCGAAGTTGAAGATATGTCTTCTAATAATCAATTCAAAATTTTTGAAGATAGTGAAGTGCATGTTACTTCAGCAAGTTATTCCGCAGAAGAAACGCAAAAAGACCTTGATTTGAATGCCCAATTAGAAGCAATTATAGCTACCTTATCCGATGATGAAATTGAAAAAACCGCCAGTGAATTAGTACAAACCGAAAGCACCCTCTCGGCCAGCTTAACGGAACAAATTAAAGAGATTCATAATATTGCTGATCAAGAACCAAGCTTAATGTTAGTAGATATTGAACCAGATTTTAATACGCAAGAAAGACAAAATTTTAATCAATCTGACGATCGGGTTTTTGAAACTATTATTGAAAACCCCTTTGACATTACCGCTTCAACAAATAGTGCTTCCTTATTTGATTATTCAGTAGAAGATAACGGCACCCAAACTTTCAATGAATCATTTCTCGAATCTTTAGAGGCTACCGAAGATTTGGTAACCATCATGGACACGAATATCAACGAGCCAACTCCCGAAACAACTGCTGATGCTTTAGACTTTTTACAAAAAATGGAAGATAAGTATGAGTCAGACTCAAAAGGGACTCTAGTTAACAAAGAAGATTTAACAAAGCGAACTTTTACTAAGCAAGAGTTCCAAAATAATATTGGCAAAGAAGTTATGTACGAAGGTAGCAAATACGTAATTAAAGATATGGAAGAAATTTTAGATTTTTTCCAACACCCGCAAAAATTGGTTATTTTAGAGAATGTTGAAACTCATAAAGAAATTAGGATTAATGTAAGAAAGCTAGACACTTCTATTTAGTCTTTATTTTTAATAAAAAATAAGATAAAATTAAAAAGATTGAATTGGAGTTGAAAAAATTAATGGCAAGTATTACTGTTCATGAAGGGGAACCGATTGAAAAAGCATTAAAACGCTTTCAAAAAGTTGCTTCAACTAATAAAGCAGAAGCACGTAAACGTGAATACCACTTGAGCAAAAAGGAAAAACGTATTTACAAACAAAAACAAAACCGTAAATATAAATAAAACGAGCAAGCCGTGGTCTCACTCAAAAATAAAAAACCTTTCTTAATGAAAATTTAAGAAAGGTTTTTTATTTTTTAATTAATAGTCAAAAAAACGTTGGTTTTTGAATTAACCAACGTTTTTTGCTGTTTTAAGAAGTTCTTCTGCCAATTTAATAAAGTAATCTAAGTAATGCAAAGTACCAAGAACTTGACTATACTCAATCAATTCACTTTGGTTTTCTCGTTTTTCCAAATCTTCAGGGCTCATTAAATTATTGAATAGAGCACTTACTTTGAACTTTGAAAAATAACGATCAACAATATCAACATTTTTTTGTTTTTCTTCTCAATTTGGATTATTTAAAATAGCCATAGCTTCTGGTAAAACATTATCGGCGTCACTGCGATTTTTAGACACAAAATTAATTAAATCTTGAGCGACAGGTTCTAATGTTTTAGATAAAAGATAATTAAGATCTTCACTAGAAATATTTGCCAATGTTTCATCTTGGCCAATTTTTTGGTCAAGGATTTCAATTTTTTCTAAAATTTTGCTAATTGTGGCAAAAGTTTCTCCTAATTGAATTTTAATTAGCATTTTAGGAATTGATTCTCCTTGTTGGAGAAACTGAGTGATGGTTTCGAACGAAAAATTATTATTTTTGAATAAATTATCATTCGTATTAAAGCTATGACTTTTGCTATAGGCTTTAATTTCCCCAATATTCTTTAAATAACCAGTCTCAATTTTAATTTGGTCGATGCTTTGGCCCATTTCAGCGTTTACATTTCCAAATTGGCCTAACATTGGCATTTGGTTCATTAGTTGTTGTAGCTCAGTTCTTAACTGTTTGATGCGTTCATTGATAATTTCTTTGAACCATTTTAGCACTACTTCGTTCGTTAAGTCCTTTAGCGTCGACTGTTTAGTTAACAACATACATTCTCCTTCAAATCAAGTTGATTATATCAATTAATTAAATTAATAAGAGACCTTTGGTAGAATAATAAAAGAGCAAGAGAGAAAAAAGTGAAGTCAACAAAAGACGAATTTGCAGTAAGAAAATATTATTTAAACGAGTTTCAATGATTTGTCATGAAACCAGAAGGACTCGCCCAAGATTTAGCGCAAATCAAATATCCAGCGCTAATTTTAGACACGGAATTTTTTAATCAATCACATCAAATTGATGCGAACTTAACCCCCCTTTATAATGAAAAAAATAAGTCTATCGTTTATGTTTTGGATTATGCCTTAATAAAAACTAAAAAAGATTTAACCCTTCTTAATAAAGACAAACTAATTAAAAATTTTCGTCTTCGCCGCCGTTTAAATGATGAAAATTATGATTTTCAAAAACAATATACCCAATTGATTCATAATTTTTGTCATTTACTAGTTAAAAATCAAGTGGCCACTATTATTGTGGCCGGAGCCTCGAATGATCGACCAATTCTCGAAAATTGGATCAAACAATGTACTTCTTATTTTAACCGTCGTTCCGCGCCGGTCATTTTACAACCAGAGCCAAAATTATTCATGTTGGATGTTTATAATTCTTTAGAAAATAATATGGCTTTTGCTAATTTCAAAGCGGACGGTTCCGTTTTTTGAGAACCAAAAAATTTAAAACCTGGTTTCTATGGCCCTGAAACACGCCAGTTACCGAGTTTGAAAAAGTTTTTTGAATATATGAGTCAAAGTTATCCCAAATTTGGTTTCGAAGATAATGCTGACATTTACCGGTTATCACAAAATGCTTTAACCTTTTTTACCGTGCCTAATTTTGCTAATGAAAAAACCTATCATTACCTTAATCGGTCAGTAAGAGAAGCGGAACATCATTGTTTCAATGATGTTTATAAACTTTGAGAATTACTATCATTTTGACAAAATAGTTTAAAGCCCCATGCTAGTTCGAAACCAAAACTAAACGTGAAGCAACTAAAACCCAAACCCCCTAAAAAACAACAACCCCAGAAGAAGCCCGAGGATAAAGAAAAATAATGAAATGTCATGGCTGTGGAGCAGACCTACAAAACCTACACCAATCAAAAATTGGTTATTCAGAAAAATTAACGAATCAATACTGTCTCCGTTGTTTCAAAATGAAACATTACAAAGTAGTTATTCCACAAGAAATTACTCCTGCCCAATTTACTGAACAATTGGCTTCACTTTTGGTAAAACCAAATGAGTTGAAGCATCGACTTTTTTACTATGTGATTGATATTTTTGATATTGAATTAAGTCGAAATCATTATTTAGAAACTTTGTTGGCTAACGAAAAAGTCACTATCCTAGTAAACAAAGTTGACTTAATGCCAAAAGCTGTCAAAAGGTTAAAGTTGCAAAAATATTTTCAAGACCTTTTTGCTACTTCACCTTTAACGAACTACCAAGTTTTTTTAGTTTCAAAAAATAATACCAATAGCTTAAAATTTTTACAAAAACAATTAGAAAAACAAAACACAAATGAGCAATATTTTATTGGTCACTCTAATGTCGGTAAATCTTCACTTATTAATGCCCTTTTGAAACAAAATAAACAGTCAGAAAATTTAGTAACTGCACCTAGTTTCCATACGACGTTGAACTTTCTACCAGTCAAAATTAATGATTATTTAACAATTATTGACACTCCAGGTCTCAATCGTGAAGATGCATGAAATTATTACGTAACACCAAATGATCTCAAATACCTGCACTTTCAAAAAGAATTACTCCAATATACCTACCAAATTGAAAGCGGTCAAAGCTTAATTATTGGCGGTCTAATTAGTGTTAATTTTTCTTTTCCAGCAGAACAAAAAATTGATTTACATTATTATGCTTACCAGCATTTGGATATTCACCGTACAAAAACTAATAAAAGTAATGACTATTTGCAAAAACACCAACTGGAGTTACACCCTGAACCACAAGCCGAATTGATAAATAACCATTTTTTAACCTATCAACCTAAAATTGACGTTAAAACTAAGCGCTTTGACTTAAGTCTCGGTAATTTAGGTTGGATTAATGTGCCCAATATTCCGAAACTAAATATTACGGTGTCTACAAATATTAATTTGCCTTCTAGAAGTTTCCAAAACTTATTAACCGTGAGAAAACCTCTAGTTTAAAACAAAGAAAAAACTAAAATTATAAGATAAAATCATAAAGAAAATTTAGTAATCAGTCCAATTTAAGAGGTTGCTAAAAATTATTTAACAAAAAATAGGAGAAAAATGACAAAAAAAGATGATTCCCTCCATTTAAATGCCATGCGTATACTCGGAGTTGAAGCAATTAACAAAGCTAATTCAGGGCACCCTGGAATTGTCCTTGGGGCAGCGCCAATGGTATTTACCCTGTTCACCAAAATAATGGCTATTGATCCCCAACATTCACAATGGTTTAATCGTGACCGTTTCGTATTAAGTGCGGGTCATGGCTCGGCTTTACTTTACTCTGCCTTGCATCTAAGTGGCTTTGATTTACCAATGGATGAACTAAAACGTTTTCGTCAATGGGGTTCATTAACTCCTGGTCACCCTGAACGTGGCCTTACAGACGGAGTGGAAGTAACTACCGGACCTTTAGGACAAGGAATTGCCATGGGTGTTGGGATGGCTTTAGGAGAAAAATTTTTAGGGCACCGTTTTAATAAACCGAACTTCCCATTAATCAACCATTATACATTTGTTCTTTGTGGTGATGGTGATTTACAAGAGGGTATTTCTCAAGAAGCAATCACTTTTGCAGCAAAACAAGAATTACATAAGTTAATTTTGCTTCATGATTCAAATGATATTCAACTCGATGATAAAGTTAGTGAAGCAACTATTGAAAATCACCAAAAACGTTTTGAGGCAGCAGGTTGAAACGTTTTAGAAATTAATGATGGTGAAGACCTTGAAGCCTTAGAAGCAGCTTTAAATCAGGCTAAAAAAGCTTCTAAACCTACTTATATTGAAGTTAAAACCATCATTGGTCGAGGAGCGACAAAAGAAGGTACTAACCAAGTCCATGGTAATCCATTAGGGACTGACTTGGCAATAGTTAAACAGCGCTATCAATGAGACCATCCTGACTTTGTTATTCCACAAGAAACCTACGATTTCTATAAGGAAAATGTCAACCATAGAGGTGCGAAAACTTACCATGAATGAGAAGAAATGCGTCAAGTTTATGCTAAAGAATTTCCAAATGACTATCAAGAACTGGAAAAAGCTTTAAACCATAATTGGGAAATGAATGTGGAAGCTCTTTTAGCAGCAACTCCAGTTCAAAAGCAAGCAACTCGAATTAGTTCTGGACTAGTCTTTAATCAATTAGCTCAAGAAAACCCAACTTTATTTGGAGGTAGCGCTGACTTAGCTTCCTCAACAAAGATTAAGGGGCCAAACGGTAACTACGGACCAAATAATCGCGATGGGCGCAATGTTATTTATGGTGTACGTGAATTTGCTATGGGCGCTATTAATAACGGAATGGCTGCTCATGGTGGAATCCTTCCAGTCGGTTCAGGGTTCTTCGTATTTAGTGATTACTTAAAACCTGCAATGCGTTTAGCTTCATTAATGAAATTACAAAATTTATTTATTTTTACTCATGACTCAATCGCTGTGGGTGAAGATGGCCCAACGCACGAACCAATTGAACAATTAGCAATGGTTCGTTCAATTCCAATGCATAACGTTTTTCGTCCAGCCGATTATGCCGAAACCGTTGGTGCCTATCACTACGCTTTAAAAGACAAACACCATCCATCAACAATTATCTTGACTCGTCAAGATTTGGCCCAACAAAAACATCATAATGTTATAGCTGAAGTTGCTAAAGGAGCTTATATTCTGGCGGACCAACAAAATCCGGAAGTTACTTTAATTGCCACGGGAAGTGAAGTCGAATTGGCCGTAGCGATTCAACAAGCATTGCTCCAAAATAATGTTTCGAGTCGAGTGGTTTCAATGCCATCAATGAATCTCTTTGAACAACAACCCTTAACTTACCGTCAGCAAGTTATCGATCCAAAAACCTTCCGTGTTTCCTTAGAAATGGGAACTACTTATGGCTGAGGTAAATATGTCGGTGATGAAGGGATAAGTTTTGGAATTGATGAATTCGGAGCTTCAGCTCCTGGCGACGAAGTTATTGCTAAATATGGTTTTACTGCAGATAAAATCGTCCCCCAAATTTTGAAAAAATTAAAGGAGAAGAAATAAAATGCCAATTTTAGGAAGTTTAAGCGGTGGCGCTCTTGCCGGTACTCTTGTCGGAGTTATTATCGGTGCTTTATTAGTCGGAGGCTTAATTGGTTTCTTTATCACGAGAGCAATTGTGCGTAAACAACTTCGTGATAACCCACCAATTACTGAATCACAAATTAGAGCCATGTATATGAGCATGGGTCGTAAACCAAGTGAAAGTGACATTAAAAAAACCATGAATGCCATTAAAAAAAGCAAAAAATAATGATGAAAAACGACTCCTAATAGGAGTCGTTTTTAATTTCTTATATTTATTAACTAAGTTCTGCTTGGGTTTTCTGGAACTTCTTTTTCAACTGCTTGTTTGGAAAAACCAGAAACATGGAATGGTTTTTCAACACGGCTACGGGCAAATTTCAATGTATAAATTCATTCAGTATTATCATAAGGATTTTGGTAACTAATAATGGCGGTTTCTGAAAGAATACCAACACCATCACTTGCCAATTTCAAATCTTGAAATTGGAAATCAAAACTTTTTTCATCAAAGACTTTACTAAAGAAATTATCAAAAGTTGCTCCAACTGTTGGGTGATTTAAAGTTTTGTAGAGGTTACTTGTAACATTAAATAAAAAGTTTAAGTTGTCAGTAGAGTCTGGGTTTCCATCATCTTTAATACCTAGGACATTCGTAAAAACGAAGTTTAGTAAACTAGTTTCGCGAACGGTTCCATTTTCTTCCAACCCTAAAATAGCTGAAGTTTTGCTTGGGTTTTCTAAGATTGCTGAAACCATGTTAATTTTAGTTGTTCTTCTGCCACCTTCAATAAGAGTTGGTTTATCCAAGGTTACAATCTTATCTCATAAACCTTTAAGTGATGACATTTCAAAGTTATATGAAGCATCGTAAGTACCATTTTCTCAATCAATATTATTTTGATTAGCTATATCCGCAAAAATATTCACAATAGAGCGTTGACGGTAATGTTCACCAAATAATAAAGGCATTTCACTTTGATCACCAATCATCTTGATTTGAGTAATTAGTAAGTTCTTGATGTTAAATTCGCGGTCCTTAAGTAGACCATTAATTTTTTTATTAATATCAATAACTTTAGCTTTTATAGGTTCGACTTTATCTTTTGGGATAAGATCTCCTTTACCTTCCAATAAGCCAAATATCTTGTTAATAAAGTCTTCTAATTGCAATGGTTCTTCTAAATAAAGGGAATTAAAACTATGAGCTGAACCAATAAATGGAATGTTCCTTAACAATAACGGTACCCCTACTTTTATTGATGAAGTATTATCCAATAAAGCTTTAATAAGTTTTTGTTTGTCTTCGGGAAGTCCGCCAATATTAGGAAGAATCAAACTTTTATATTCGTCAAGAGTATCGCAAGTATTTTGAATAATCAACTTAGCACTATCGTAAACTGATTTATCAGTTAATAATAATTCATTAAATGAAATGATGCTTCCCTTCAGAGCTTTTTGAATAGCAATCGAGACCCCTGCTGCCTTGGTAGCATCTAAATCTAATTTTTTAGATATCGCATTTGCGATTATTGGCATTAAGAACGATTCAAGGAATTGGCCTCCATAAAAGCCATCGACTTCTTTTCCTTTACTTACTGGAAAATCATTCGGTGACAAGAAAAGGATAGACATTAACTTGGCCAATTGATGACCTTGAGCATCTTTTTGAGTGTCTAAGGGAACAAAAGTTTTTGTTAAAATTGTTAACAAGTACTTTAAATTCAAAGTTGAAGTGTCATTGGTACTTAATTGTTTAAATTTTTGGTTATCTAAAACGTTTTGATTTAAAACATTCTTGACATAATTTTTATTATCAACATCTTTACTAAAAAGGTGATTTAAATCAGGGGTATTTAAATGATCTTGATAATTTCAGGCATCGTTAAACAAAAATAAGTGAGCCTGAATGAATTGCAACCCTAATAAAATATCACTAATTCCGTTAACATAAATATTAATATTTTTTTCTAAATCATTGGCAAGCACTGCACTATCTTTGCCTTTAATAGTTAAGTCGCGAATAGCATTCCCTAAATTTCCACCTGCACTGCCTGATTTTTTAGTTAAATCTTTTACATCATTAATTGAAGCCTTCGTTAGTCTGTAATATGGGGATGTTTGTTGTTTTTTAATAATTGTCGAAATTCCATTACCCAAACTAATTAAACCAGCTGGTAGTAAAGACTCTCCTTTAGTGTCAGCATCAATCCAACTGTTCATATTAATTGAGTTTAGACGCTCATTAATCATCTTCATAATGGCCGAATCTTGATCACCCAAAATAAGTTTTGCTGCTAAAGAAATACCTTCAGCAACTGTCTTTTTACCATCAACAAACTTAGCCACTAAATCATTTAATTTGGGTAAATAAGTTGTAGCTAAGTTTTTGATATCAGCCGATTTAATTCCTGGTAACATCTTTAAAACCATATCAATTAATTCGGTTTTTTCACCCAAATCAAGACCAAATTTATTTTTCAAAAATGCCCAAAGTTGGCCATCGGTGGCTCCTCGGTTGCCGGTTAAACTAATATTTTTATCGACAACATCCATGTTCAATGAGGAACTTGAGAAATAAGTTGTTAATAAACTATTAACACTTGTAGAATCGCTTCATTTTTTGGTTTGTTCATTTTCTAAAATTGGTCTATTTAAATTTTTAATTTCTTCATTAGCAAGACGACCGTTAATTTTTCGTTCAAAATCTGAACGTGACAATTGGAATTGATCAGTTAAAATCAGTTCTTTAGCAATTATTGAAGCAGCCCCTTCTAAATTATTACGACTATTTAGGTAAGGAACGGTCACTTTTGACCCTCCATCATCATTTTTATTTTCCGTTTTTGTGCCGTTAGTGCAGGCCACTACGGTGACACTTGAAGAAACTACCATAGTAGTAGCTCCCAAGATGGCAAGCAATTTTTTCATATTTTTTCATCCTTAAAATACCCTAGGGGGTTTTAATTTTTTTCGCTTTTATTTAGTAAAGGAGTAAGGTAAGAACCAATTTGGTCTTAATTTATTTACTTTTAATAGACATCTTATTGAAACGTTGGCAGCAGCCTTTTGCTGAGTGACATCTTTTTTTGGAAGACATTTTTGTTCCTTTTAAACTACGATCCTTTTGGTAGCTAATTAGACGAACTTTTTCTTCGCTTGAAAGGTGAGGAAACGTTTCTGGTTCCTGGTGTTTCTTTAAACGCTTAATATTCGGAAAGTGACGGTAAGCAAGGGTTGCCATCCCGACCAAAATAACAATATTAATTTCTAATAAACTATCCGCAAATCAATAGCCAGAAATTTTTCCAGCAGGTTCATGAAGATAATTCATTCACGAAAAACGTAACCAACCGTTACTTCAAACTTCGCTTCATTGTTCATAAGAATTTCAGGCTACTGGAAAATTATTTAGCCCACTCACTCAAGGTAGTCAAATAAAAAGTAAACCCGTTAATAAGGCGGCAACCACCGAAGCGACACTAACGCGCTTCGAAATAGCAACCATTATAAACCAAACAGCTAAGAAAAATAGCAAGTAAAAGATGTTAGCAATGCATAATAAACCTAAAAAACAAGCTACGGCTTTACCACCTTTGAAGCGATAGTAAATTGGATAACAATGCCCGATCATCACAAATAAGACGGGAATGAAATAACTCGTTTCACTAAATAAAGTTGACGGAATCATTGAAAGAAGGAAGCATATTAGTGCGGTTGTGACGCTTTTTAGTCCATCTAAAAAGACAACGACTAACCCTCACCTTTTGCCTAATTCTCGCATCGTATTCGTGGCCCCTGCATTTTTAGAACCAACTGTGCGGACATCAATTCCTTTGACTTGACGCACAATGATAATTGACCATGATATCGAGCCAATGAAGTAACCAATTAGACTACCTAAGATAATTCCTAAATAATGCATTTGGACTCCTTTAATGTTCTTCAACTAGAAAAATTATATAATAACGAAGTGATAATTAGATAAAATTAACTATTTAGAATGGATGACAATGACAAAAAAGGAAATTGAAGAGAAGATTTTAACTCTTGAAAACCAAAATAAACAATTCGATAAACTCTTAAAGCAAATGGAAAAAAAGGTAACAGGTCACTTGCGACTTCTATTCTTTCTGCCTTTCTTTGGTTTTGTAATTTACCAAGTAGCTTTGCAAAAACGGAAAGAACGTAGTGGTTTTAATCGGGATGCTATCGAAGTAAAAACAGAAGTAATTAAAAATGAATACCAAATTCTTAAGTTAAAGAAAGACCTCGAGAAAATAACCGGGGTTCCAATGGAAACCAAAAAAAGAAAGCATTAAATTTGAAAAGCCGGTGTAGAATTAGAAAAGTACTTTTTCGAAAAGTACTTAATTTTTCTTCAAAACCGTTAAATTAATTGAGGAAATATAAGCGAGGAGGAAATAAAATGAAAAAAAATCTCCCTCCCTATAAGAGAATAGGCGCATGGTTTAAAACCTTGTGACTTTGCTATATCACGGAAATTCAAGACCGAATTTTAATGAGTCGTAAACGAATCATTAAGTTTATTGGGATTTCTTTAGTGCCTATTATCTATGGGGTGGTATGTATGGTCGCTTTTTGAAACCCGATTTCTAATATCGGGAAAGCACCCATGGCCATTATGGACTTAGACCACAAAATTATCTTAGTAAAACACTTTGATAATTCTTCAGATAGTTCAACTTTGGAAGATGAAAATGTCTTACCAACTTATAAACTAGGAGCTTTAATAAACCCTAATGGACCAGGAGAAGAAAATACTGATTTTGGAACCGACGAAGAAATTTTTGATTATGTTCAAAAAATCCAAAATGGCGAAGCTCCACAACAATTGAGAATCAATAGTGACCCAAGTAATCCAATTACTTATTCTGCTGACAATACTGATTTAGCAATTACTAGTTTGTGAGATGTTTTCAAGGCAATGCTATTGCCAAAAACAAACGAAGCAATTCCCGATACGGAATATACTTTCAAAACAGCGAAAATTGGTGGCGAAATTGCCCTAACCAATATTCATTATTTAAAAAATTCTAGTGAAATTAAAGACCAATGACAGGGATCGCGTTACTATGTTCAAGCCAAAATCCCTAAGGATTTTAGTGCAAGTTTTTTTGGATGATTAGGGACTGTCATTAACCATTGACCAGCCCAAGATAATCTCGTAGGTGATCAACCGCATGATTGAAAAGAAATTTTAAAACCACTTGAGTTTTGAACTACTTTTGAACGTAACTTTATTTTTGGTTACTATATGCAAACATTTGAAACTTTTGCTTCTGGTTTAATTTACAAAGCGATTCCTAACCTTTTCACAAGTTTTTTAACTGGTGATTTGATGAATAAGTTATTAATTAATGGTGAAGATTTGAAGGATCTTAATGATCCTGCAGTCAACCCGGAAATCCCTGGCTTTAATGTCAATGATAACTATTTTATGTTAAGAACGGGGAAGGCCGATTCAAGTGGTGGGTCAACCGATATTAATTGAATTGCTAACCACGAAAATTTAACGCCTTATTCTTTATTTGGGGCTCTTGAAAAAGACGGAAAATATGAAAAAGGAAAAGTTGGAGGGCAATTATTAAAATCTTTCCAAAATATTGATGATTTGAAAACTAGCGGGGTTATTAACATAATTAAAAAAGTTCTTCCGGGTGCTAGTGCAGATTTAGTCGAATTCATTGTTAATACTATTTCGAAATTATTAGACGATGTCAAAGATAACGAAATGGTTAATGCTACTCTTTACCAAATCGTCACTGGGCAATGAAATTATAATGGTCCAGGGACTGAAAATAAATCTGACTTAGTTCAAGCAGATCTTCAGGATGAATTAAATTCACGTCTTTGAGATTTCTTTGCGGATATGGGCTTTAACACTGGAGATCCTGTCGAATTGCATAAACAACTGACAATATTTCCAACTGATGATAATCTAACAGGAAGTCAATTTGCCATTAATGGGGTTGGCAATGAACAAGAATTTAATACACAAATTAATTCATTCATGGAAAATAACCCGAATACTTTTCATGGCTTAATTGGTCTAGATAAATGACCCGCTGCTATTGCTGGAAAGTTAGTTGATAACTTAACAGGCGATATTCGTCCAAGAGATTTATTAAAATGGACTATCCAAGGCAGCAAAAATAGCCTCTATGGAATTGGCTTAGGACAATTTTTCTTAGTTATTGGGCTTTGAATTGGTGTCTTAATGCAAACCTTCGTCTTTGATCGGGCTAAACGGGTTACTAAAGCAACGGCTAGCCAATGGTATTTATCAAAAACAATGTTAATGGGGACTGTTGTGATTCTCCAAGCAACCATTGAAATCTGGGTCGCTTATGCTTGTGGCTTCCACCAAATTGGTGCTAGTGCAATGTGCTTCTTATGATTGTGGTTTATGGCTAGTGGTTTGATGTTTGTCTTCATTATTCAAGGTCTTTGATTTAGTGTCAAGGATGAAACTATTGGTAAATTCATGGCAATTATTATTATGGTCTTGTCTTTAGCAGCTGGAGGGGGAACCTTCCCGGCGTTTGCTCAATTTGGTTTCTTCCATGCAATTAGTTATATCGTACCGTTTACGTATGTGCTTCGTGGAACCGGCGCCATTATTTACGGCGTTTCTCTGAATGGCACGACGCCGATGACAACGAATGTAATTTTGAGTAATTGAGCACCTTATTTCCTCTTTATTGCTATCTTCCTTTTCATTGGTTTAGGCATTGGGGCACCTCATCGCTATAAAGAAATGAATTGAGGATCATATCGTGGCTACAAGGTGACAAATGCTTTATTAGCCTTAGGACAAAATCCTGATAAAATGGGCTTTAGAGTTGTAAAATTTGTTAAAGCCAATGGTAAAAAAGTTTATCGCTATAATTGAGATGCTTTAAAACCTGGTTTTGATATGCCACTTTACTTAAAATGCCGCCAAATGTATCCGTTTGAAGGGCGTTTTAAATGGTGAGAGAAAAAACATCATGATGTGGTCCAACGACCAAATTGAAGTGATGAAGATATCATGAGCCGAAACGAATAATATTAATTAAAAAAACTGGAGTAATTACTCCAGTTTTTTTAATTATAAAAGGAGTTAGGAGACGCTTTAATCTTGTTTAAAACCCTAAAAAGAGTTAAACTTAAATAGTAAAACAAACATGTCCGATTAGCGCAACTGGCAGAGCAACTGACTCTTAATCAGTGGGTTGTGGGTTCGATTCCCACATCGGGCACCAAAAGAAAAAATGACCACGTAAGTGGTTTTTTTATTTTTTTGGTCCCTTTCTTTTATAATTGAACAAGAAGGAGTTATCGTGAAACTTATTAACTATAATCCAATGACCATGATTTATTTTGATTGAGAACCAAGTGTTGGGTTGGTTGGCAATTGGAATCAATGGTCTAATCAAGAAAGTGCCCTATTAGCGGTTTCCCAACACGAAGTAAAACGCACCTTAATCAATTTTGAGTGAGTGGAAAAACCAACTCCAATTGTTAGTGATAATGGGGTGGAGGCGATGGCCTCTAAAGTTGGAGTTCAACAAGGCATTAATTACCAAATTCCGCCTTTTCTTGTTAATTCACTTGTGAAATTTAACCCGATAAATAGTTTAAAAACTATGTTTCATACAAACAAAATTTATGTATTAGCAAATCATCCCTTTGTTCAAGATTTACAAAATCTTTTAGGGAATGATAATGTTGTAGTTGTTCAACCTCCTCAACCTAATAATTTCTTGCCAAGTTTAAAAGAAGACTTATTAAGTGGCCAGTTAACTGATTATCATAAAAAAGTGGGGGCGAATTATGAGGTCAAAGGAGCAGTTGTTAAAGCAAAACAACTTGGTCGGAAACTTGGCTTCCCAACTGCTAACCTAATTTTTAAAAATGGTTTACCAATTAAGGAAGGCGTTTACTTAGTTAAGGCTTGACTTCCTAACGAAACCGAACCCCATTGAGGGATGGCAGATTATTGAAATTCGCCCGGTTTTGGAATGACCTTAGAAACTTATATTTTTGACTTTGACAAAGATATTTACGGTTGAGTAATTACTATCGAATTAGTTCAATTCTATCGTGAAAATACGCCTTTAAATAGTGAAGAAGAAATTAAAACAAAATTGACAAGTGATTATCAAGCATTGAAAAAACTCATTAAATAAATTATTAAACAAAATTATTTATGGGAGGACAATGAAATGAAATATCCATTATTAGGGCCTTTTGTCCCAATTATTCCGCATCCTGGTTATCTCTTAAAGGCCGCCAAAACTGCCGTTGAGGATGATGGAAATACCTTTATGGTTTATAGCGATGATCCAGATTATATTGAACCAGATGTTAATAGTCCCAAGGATGTTGAAAACCTTGACAAGTTTTGAGCGGATAACGGCCTAAGTACCAAAACTTTGGTAGCACATGCCCCTTTTATAATGAATATAGCTAACCCTATTAATGAAAAAACTTGGCATTTTAGTGTCAACATTTTGGAAAAAGAATTGTCATTTTGTGAAAGAATTGGTCTACCTATTTTAGTAGTCCATTCCGGTTCCTATGTTCAAGGGACCGTTCAACAAGGTTTAGACCGAATCGTTCGTGCTTTAAACCAAGTTGCTGACAAAAAATATTCTGTCAAGATTGCCTTAGAGACAATGAGTGGCAAGGGAACAGAAGTCGGCATAACATTTGAGCAATTTAAATATATTTTTGATCATCTTGATTCCAAAGTGAATGTTGGCCTTTGTTTGGATACTTGCCACCTTAATGATGCTGGCTATGATATTGGTGATTGAGATAGTGTTAAGGCTGAAATTGCTAAAAATGTCGGTCTTGATAAAGTCTATTGCATTCACCTTAATGATTCCAAGAATGCGAAGGGGTCGCATAAAGACCGCCATGCCAACATTGGTTATGGTACCATTGGTTTTGATAATTTGGTTAGAGTAGCTTGAGATGAAACATTTAAAGATGTCCCTAAAATTTTGGAAACTCCTTGAGTTGACAATCATGCTTATTACAAAGAAGAGATTGCCGACTTAAGACAAAAGAAATTCACCAATTATTTGGATTAAAACTAAATAAAAAATATTAAAAAAGAGAACTTAGTTCTCTTTTTTAATTGGCAACTTTAGTTGATGTAATTAATTTTATTTACTTTAGTTCGCACCTCAGCAAGTGCGAACTTAAATTGTTGAACAAAGCGTTCTAATTTGGCCCGACCAATGCCGATATTAATTCTGGCGAAATATTCCCCGTCCTGCACAAAACTATCACCATAAGCCAAAATAATATTATTGGCTTCCATGACTTCTTTGAAAAGTGAAGGATTAGTTGTTAATTGGGAAAAATTTACATAAACGAAAAACGAAGCGTTAGTGTCAAAAATACTTAAATCATTTTCAGTTTTTAAAGCATTGACAATAAAGTGGTAATTATCTTCAATATAAGCATTAAAATCCTTTAACCAATCGGCACATTCATAAGCTGCGATTAAAGCGGGGACACCGAAAGTATTTGGACTAGTCATTTTAGTCTTTACCAATTCTTGTTTTAGTGAATTATTTAGCGATTCATTTTTCACTAAAATGTAAGTGGTTTTAAAACCACCAAAATTGAAAGGTTTATTCGGCGAAACACCAACAATAACTTGGTCATATAAACTTTCAAAATGGGCTAGAGAAGTAAATTTAGTTTCTTTGAAAATGATGTCGCGATGCACTTCATCAGAAAAAATAATTACTTTATGTTTTTTACAAATGTTTACTATTTCCAAAAGAATGGAATAATCTCATACTTGCCCCCCGGGATTATGTGGGTTGCAAAGAAGAAAGATTTTAACTTTTTCATCAACGATTTGCTTTTCAAACAAAGCCAAGTCAATTTCAAAGCGGTTGTTTTTATAAAGCAACTTATGAGCAACTAACGATCTATTAGTATTTTTAATGGCTTCACCAAAAGGTCCATAAATCGGCGAAGTAAGTAAAATTGCCTCACCGGGGTTAGAAAAAGCTTTAATGGTCATTATCATGGCGGCGATAGTACCATGACTTAAGATGATATTTTCCTTTTTATAGGTTAAATTAAATTGTTCTTTATTTCATTTAATGATAGCTTCATAAAATGTTTGTGGCAAAAAAGCATAACCGTAAACAGGAACCGCTAAACGTTGCTGAATAGCTTCTTGTACTTTAATAGGCACCTGAAAATCATGGTCGCCAATTCATAAAGAAAATAATTCTCTATTTGGGTTAATTTTATAAGTTTGACTTAAACTTTCGAGGTTCCAATGTCGGTCATTAACATGCGACCGATCAATATCCAAGGGTTTAAAATCACTCATTATTTATTTCATCTCCTTAAAAATTTCGTAATAAATATAGTCTCAAAACTGCAAAAGAGTTTGACTAGCAATTGAGTAATTATCTCAAAGCAAATATTCATCACTAACAAAATCAACATTAATAACATTGCTAAAATTAGTGATTTCATCGCAGTTTAGAAAAGCGACTTTTGTTTTTGGGTGAAAGATTTGAATTTTTTTCAAATAACTTAAAACCAAATTATTGTGACCTGATAAAGAAATTAAAATAACAAAATCATCAGAGGTTAAAGTAGAAATACTACCATCAATATAATTAGGATCGGAAATAACTTCGGTATTAAACCCTAATCGTGATAATCTTTGAGAAAAAATAATGCTTAGGTCCTTTGCCAAAGAAAAACCGATAATGGTTGTTTTGGAAGCTTTTTGAATCTCTTTGACAAATGTTGCAATAACCCCTTGTCTTTTCAATAACATAATTTGATTAATACTTTCCGATTTAAGGCGATTATAAGTGTCATAAAAGATGTCTTGAGGTTTGGTTTCGGCTTGTTGGATAGTTTTAGCAAAACGATTATTGTATAAAACAATGTTGTATTTTAAAGATTTATAACCACTAAAACCTAAGCTAAGGGCAAATCTAGTAATCGTGGCGGTAGATGAACTTGATTTTAAAGCCAAATCCGTAATGCTTAAGTTATCCATATCGTTTAGATTTTCTAAGATGGTTTTAGCAATTAATTGGTAAGTGTTATTAGGGTCATTTGTTTTGTTAAGTAAAAGATTTTTAATATCGGTTGATTGCAAAATTTAATTCTTCTCCTAAGATATTTATTAATTCATTATTAAGTTTTGTTAAGCACTTCCCACCATCTTTAGTAACCTGGACCATATCTTCAATACGCACTCCGCCCACTCCAGGAATGTAAATTCCTGGTTCGATAGTGACAACCATGTTTTCTTCGAGAATTGTGTTGTCATAGGAAGCCACCCTTGGTGCTTCATGAACTTCTAATCCAATCCCATGACCAGTTTGGTGCACAAAATAGTCAGCATATCCATATCCATCGATCACATTTCACACAATTTTATGTAACTCCGCTCCCGTTATACCAGGATAGGCATTTCTGATCCCTGCTGCTTGAGCCTCCTTAACAATCTGATAAATTTTCCGAAGTTCTTCTGAAACTTCGCCAATAGCTACCGTTCTCGTCATATCGGAACAATAGCCATCATAAACACAGCCAAAATCAATTGTAAGAAGTTCGCCTTCATGAATTACTTTATCGGTTGGCTTTCCATGCGGCAGACAACCACGTTCTCCAGAAACCAAAACCACCCTTGGGAAGATTTTGTCCGCTTTTTGTTTAATAAATGAAGCAAAAATTTCGTTCTCTAATTCGTCCTCAGTTTTGCCAAGTTTAAAATTGCGTAAGACTTCGATTAAGGCTTTGTCACCAATTTCGGCAGCTTTAGCTAATTTTGCTAATTCTAGTTTAGTTTTAACCATCCGCAGGGACCTCACTGAGACCGGTTTAATTATTGGGACTTGAACTTTTTCTTGAAGCATTTCAATAAAATTATTTGTCAAATATTCTGACTCAATTCCGAGACTTTGAATCCCAAATTTATTAATTTCTTGATTAATATCTTCAAAAACGTTTTTCACAATAAAAACTTCACAATCTTTTGCCTTATTGATAACGTCAGTTTTATAACGGCCATCAACAAACAAAATTGCCCTTTTTAAATCAACATAAAGATAACCTGAAGAATTTAAAAAACCTGTTGCTCAATAACGGTTTTGTTTAGATGTTAATAAAATGGCATCAATATTATTATCAAGAATTAGTTGCCTAATTTTGAAAAGATTTGTATTACTATTGCCCTGTTTGGCAAGCATATTCAATGATGCTTTTGACCATTGTTCCTTTTGATCGATCATCTATATACGCACTCCCTGCTATATCAATATGAATAAATGGTTTATCTTCCGAAAAAATATCCAAGAAAGCTGCTGCATTACCTGGGGGATTATATTTTATTCAAACATGGTTATTTAAATCAGCATACTTACTTTCTGTCATTGCTTTAAAACTTTCTGGTTCTAAAGGCATTCGTCAAAACCGTTCGTTGGCCGTTTGCGCTGCTTGTCAAAATTCTTGAAAAAAATTGTCATCTCTTGACATGGCTCCGGTAGTATATTTGCCTAGGCCCATAATCATCGCTCCAGTTAATGTAGCTACTGTCACAATCTTCGTTGCTTTAAGGTGTTTAATGGCATAAGTAATCGCGTCAGCCATCACCATACGTCCTTCAGCATCGGTAGAAACAACTTCAACTGTGCGCCCACTCATCGATGTCACAATCGAGGAATTAAGGGTTGTTCCCCCACCAATTCTATTTTCCGCTAAGGGCGCAATAGCCACAATATTAGTTTTCGGTGCCTCTTTCGCAATACCATGCATGGCAGCAATAACAGCTGCAGCGCCACACATATCATAGCGTTCGTTTCGTTGCCCAATTAAGGGTTTTAGAGCATAACCACCAGAATCAAAAGTAATGCCTTTGCCAATAAAAGCAGTTTTGTCATTACTTGCGGGGTTGCCTTCGTATTCCACAATCATGAACTGCGGTTCATTAATGCCTCCTTGCGCTACAGAGAGAAAAAGACCCATGCCTAATTGTTCACATTCATGACGATTTAAAGTACTAATTTTCAAATTTGTAGATGGTCTTAAAAATTTCGAAGCCAGTTCTACAAACCCTTTGGGGGTACAAATATTAGGTGGTAAATCGCATCAATCTCGACAGGCATTAAGGCTTTCCATTAATGAACGATTCTTTTTTAAAATATTCTCTAATTGATTGTTTTTAGTAATGAGATTAAAGTTTACTTCCCGAGGCTTTTTTGCTTTCAAGGTATAGAAGTTATGGTGACCATAAAGACAAGCCTGAATCACTCCTTGAACCACTTTATCATTAGCTAACGGGTTAAAACTATCAATATCAATATCTAAATCGTAACTAATTTTGGCAAGAAAATTTTTTAGATGGTTATAAACTAAATCAAAATCTACTTTGTTTTTGTCACCCAAGTAAACATAAGCAGTGGCATGTTTATCCGATAGAGTAATATTGCCAGGTTCTTTAACATCAAGAAAACAAGAATCAATGGACTGACTCTCCTCTTTGCAAAAGCCCCGTAAACTAATCGGATATTTTTTTTCTGGTTGAATACTAATCATTACTAATTAACACCTTTTTACGTTCCATAAAGTCACGTACCCCTTCTACTTTAGCGCCACAAACAATTTGATAGCTAGTGTCAGAAATTTTAATTAAGCCGACAGCTCCAATTGCTTTCACTTGTTCATCGGTTAATTCAATTGGTTCCTTAAATGTCATTCTTAAACGAGAAAAACAATTAGTTAATTTATCAATATTGTTTCATCCCCCAACCATTAGCAAGATTTGTTCAGCCATAATTTCTTCAGGCTTTACCTTTGCTTCTTTTGTTTTAGCACGTTTTTTATTTTTGTCAGTAGGAGCTTTTAAAGCATCACCCACAAAGTTATTCATTAGAGTATTGGTTTTAATTTCGGCAGTTCTACCAATTGTTTTAATATCAAATTTTTTAATACTAAAATAGAAAACATTGAAGTAAATTAGTGATCAAATAGGGCCACAAATTAAAGCCATTCACCAACGCGTTGCTCAGCCTTGAATGGGACCATAAATAATTCATGTTGGTAGTTCACCACCTAAACCAATTTGGGTTCTTGCAAGTGAAAAGACAATGTAACCAAGCCCCACCATCAACGCATGGAAAATATATAGTCATGGCGCAATAAATAAGAAGAGAAATTCAATCGTTTCGGTGACACCGCCAACCGCGGTTGCTAAAATCCCGGAAATAATTGCACCTTTGATGACAGGTCGCTGATCTTTTTTTGCCGCCATATAAATAGCAAAAGCAGCAGCTGGTAAACCAAAGAAAATCGGTAAAATGTAAGAACCAGTCATTCAACGGGCTAGTTCTGGGGGAATCATTTGGCCATTTCCCAAAAAGGCTTGCATTGCTTTAAGTGTTCCTTGCACAATTATTTCTGTTCCATCATTTTGGATGATTGTTCAATTTCCCCCAACGGCAGTTTGGGAAAATAAGGCATTAAGCATATGATGTAAACCAGTTGGGCAAAGTAAACGGGAAGTAAAAATAAATAAGCCTGGGCCAAAATGACCAAGATAAGTAAAACCTACTCCCATTCAATATAGTCCTTTAGCAATTCATGGTCAAATAAAAACTAATGCCATGCCAAAAACTGGGAAAACAATTAAAGAAATTGACGGTGTGAGACGTTTTCCACCAAAGAAGGAAAAAGCAGTCGGCAATTGCTTATATTGAAAAAATTCGTGCAATTTTCAAACAATAATTCCGTTAAAAATTGCCCCTAAAATTGAGAGATCCATAACTTTGGCAAAACCAAACATTGGTTTAACTAATTTGATTGTTTCAGCTTCCACTCCAGCAGAATTAAAAATGACAGAGTAGACATGAGGCGGAAGCACACCAATCATGAAGTTCATCCCTGCTAAAGTACCAAAATAGGATAAAACAGCCGCAAAAGCAGCGGATCCAGCATTATTGCTTGCTAAACCAACTACAATGGCAATCGTAAACGATAGGCCTAAAAGATCAAAGAAAAATTGACCAATAGTACCAATAAATCCTAAAATTGTATAACCTACATGACTTACTTCATTCGTTACAACACTTTGTAAACCAGAACCAAGTCCGAGAAATACACCGGCGATCGAGAGCACCGCTACCGGTAACATAAAAGTACCGCCAAGTTGTTGCATAAAACCGAAGAATTTATTATCTTTCCGTGGTTTTTTGTTTTTCATTGGGGCGAACCATTTTTCTAAAAAAGAAGGTTTCTTTGTTAAATCAACTTTCTCCTTAGGCAACGCTTGAACTAATAAGTTCTTGTCAGAATTATTATTTTCTGGTAAATCTTTGTCAGTTTCCATAATACCTCCTGCGCTTTCATTATAAGGTTCGGATTTTATTGTGAGAAAAAATAAATTAAATTTACATTTAGTGAAAATTTTTTCAAATAATTTAAAAGTATCGAGGCAATACTAAAGTAATTTTTCTATTCCGTAAAATCTATTCCATTGTTGAAAAATTCACTAGGGCGGTTAGTTACAAAAAAAATCAAACAAAGATTAAGATGACAAAACAAAATATTTAGATAATGATAAAGATATAGTTCGCAAACAAACGGTTGATGGTTTTAAAATAAACTTATGAGTCTTGGAATAGAGAACTAACATAATTGTGATGGTTATAGAAATGGGAGAAGAAAAATATGTCAAAAAATAAGGGAATTATCCTTTATCCTGGTGATTATTAAAGTTTGATAATCAGCAATAAATTAAACAAGTGAGGGAGTGCCGATAATTTATTATTTGATGAATATTAAGATGAATTAATTGATAAACCATTCTTGTTATCCCAATTAAGGTAAAAAAATATTCAGCTTATAATGTTGATAGTCGCTTCATTAGAGTAAAAAATAGAATTCAATTTAATAGAGCCACAAAAAGGGGAATCTTATAATGTTTAAAAAAGAATTAGGCATCTCTATTTATCCTGAGCATTTTTCTTTAGAAGAAATAAAAACTTATTTAGAAAAGTGCAAAAAAAATAATATGACGAAAATTTTCTTTTCCTTAATTCACTTAGGAAAAGTACCAGATGAAAAACTAATCCAAAAATATCAGGAAGTCTTTTTAATGGCCAAGGAAATGGGTTATTATAACGTTTTAGATGTTATTGAAGAGACCTTTCCAATCTTTGGTTTTAAAACCGACGAAGTGTATAAATTCAAAACTCTTGGCATTGATTGCTTAAGACTTGATTCGCCGTTATTACCAAAGATAGTGGCTGACTTATCTTATAGAAATATTGACTTACAGATCAATATTTCTAATAATGACAACTTCATTACCAATATCTTGGATTTCAAACCAAAATTGGAAAATTTATATGGTTGTCATAATTTTTATCCGTTAAAAAATAGTGCTTTGGCTTTAGATGCTTTTCTTGAATCATCAAAAAGATTTGTGGACCTTGGCATTCATACAAGTGCTTTTGTTGGGTCATTACAAGCTTTAAAAGGACCGCAAAAATACGATGTTCCCCAATTGGTGTCGTTGGAAATTATTAGAAACTTGCCAATCAGATCTCAAGCAAAATATTTATTTAAAACCAATTTGGTCTCATCAGTTTATGTCGGTAACCAAGCAATGTCTGATGAAGAAATTGTTGAATTTGGAGGGACATTGACGATTGATAAATTTGAGTTTGATATTCACCTTAATGATGATTTACTACCGATTGAACAAGAAATTATCAATTACCAAAATCACTTTTGACGTGGCGATGTTTCTGGAGATTTTGTAAGGTCAACCTACCCCCGCGTTGATGTGGAAGGTGAAGTTACCCCAAACCACATTAAGCAAAGTCTGAATTATGGTGATTTATGCATCGTTAATAGTAATAACAAGCATTACCAAAAAGAATTAATCATCATTTTACAAGATAATTATAAGGAATTGAAAGACACCGTCAATTTCATCGGTCATATAAAGTCTTATGATCTCCCCTTGTTAAAACTTATGCGTGGCTGAGATAGATTTTCCTTTCGGAATACTAAATAAATGAATTAAAAACAATTGGTAATGGTATAGAAGTAATTGGCTTAACTTGACCAAAAGGAGAAGCTCAAGGAACCGAGTATTTGACCTTGGAAATTTGCTAAAAAGGTTAACTTTACCATTGAAACCGGATTAAATTGGTTGCTTTTGGAATATCAAATTTTGTTATAATAAAATGATTGTATAAAGATATAAGATTGAGGAATAAACATGACAGACAAGACTATTGGGATGGCTAAACGCCGCAGCATTTTGGTCCAACTATTTTACCGTTACTTATTAATGGAAGCAAATGAAGACTTTATTAAACAAGATCTTCTTGATGAAACACAAGTTTTTTTAGATGAAGAAACTTTACAATTAGCGACACAATTAGCAACTGAATTGCCTAATCTAAAGCAAGAGGCTGAAAAGCATCTTTCTCAAGAATGAAAATGAGGGCGCTTACCTTATTTAGTCCAAGCCATTTTGTTGGTAGGAACTTTTGAAATTCAAATGACCAATACGCCAAAACCAGTTACACTAAACGAAATGACCGAATTGGCCAAAAATTATGGTCTTGATCAACATTGAAAATTTATCAATGCCCTTTTAGAGAAAATTAATAAAATCTAAGGAGTTTTATGGCCAACCAAGTTTTCACAGTCAGCACTTTAAATAAGTTAATCAAAGAGTATATTGAAGCTCCGGAGTATTTCCGTACCTTATTTGTTCAAGGGGAAATTAGCAACCTTACCTTTAATCGTTCTGGACATGTTTACTTTTCTATTAAAGATGAAAAAGCGAGTTTAAAATGTATGGTTTGGAAAGATAAGGCCGAACTAATTCACCGATGAAAACTTAAAGAGGGAATGAAAATTACTTGCTTTGGTCGGTTAACGTACTATATCATGGGTGGTTCAATTGGTTTTGATGTTCAAGATGTTACCTTGGAAGGCAAAGGTGAACTTCAACAACTATACGAAGAACGTTATCATTATTTAGAAACAAGAGGTTGATTCGATAAATCTCTTAAAAAACCAATTCCAAGTATTCCTAGGCGAATTGGGATCGTCACCGCTGATACTGGAGCTGTCATTCATGATTTATTGGCCACCATTGGACGCCGATTTCCTTTAATTGAGGTTTTTCTTTTTCCTGTGCAAGTACAAGGAACTCAAGCTCGCTACGATGTCGCTAAGAAAATTTCCCAAGCAAATGCTTTTCTTCCACAACTTGACATAATCATTGTCGCCCGTGGTGGTGGAAGTTATGAAGATTTATGAACCTTTAACGAAATGGAAGTTTTAGAGGCAGTTCGGAAAGCTTCAATTCCCACCATTTCCGCGATTGGACATGAACCAGATTTTACGTTAATTGATTATGTGAGTGACTTGCGAGCTCCGACACCAACAGCAGCAGCTGAATTAGTGACACCCAGTCGTGATGAATTACAACAAAACTTGCTTTGGTTAAAACAAGAATGAAGTCGAACAATTCTAGAATTAATAGCAGCTAAAAGTAAATGGTTACAAACAGCTAGCAATTTTTTGTCACAATCTTTAAATCAAGGCTTGAATTTAAGCCAACAAACACTGGCCAACCTTTACAATCTCAATCTCACAAAAATGGATCTTATTCTGAATCTAAAGGCCAGTGAATTAGAACAATTAACTCTTCAATGAAACCTTGTGAATCCTTATAACCCCTTGGAACAAGGATATGCTTTAATGCTCAACCAAAGCCAAATGGTAATTACGAACATTAGGACTTTGAAAATTGGCGATAAAATTAACTTAAAAGCTCAAGAGGGTCTTGTGGAAACGCAAGTACGGAGAATTATTCTTAACTCTGAAAATAATTAACGGAAGGAAGATAAAGAAAATGACTACAAAAACCTATGATGAAATTGTTAAGGAAATTAAAGATGATCTTCAAAAAATGAGTAATAGTGATATCGGCTTGCAAGAATCGATCGATCTTTTTGAAATAAATTTAAAAAAGATTAACAACCTGAAAAAGCAACTTGAAGGCTACCAAATGAAAGTACAAAAAGTGCTTGCCGATAATAAGTTAGAAGACTTCGAAGCTTAGACTTTTTAAATATGCAAAAAGTGATTTTTCATTTAGATATGGATGCCTTTTTTGCGAGTTGCGAACAAATGGTGAATCCCAATTTTCAAAATCAACCCTTAGTTATTGCTCACCAAAGTAGGCGTTCTATTATCACAACATCAAGTTACGAGGCTCGTAAATTCGGCGTCAAAACTGCGATGCCTCTTTATCAAGCTTTGGCACTTTGCCCAAATTTGGTAGTAGTGGAACCGCATTTTTCTTTATATAGTCATACTTCTCAAAGAGTTTGGTCCTTGATTAGAAAAAAATTCACCAAAAGAGTTGAATTGAATTCCATCGATGAAGCTTTTTTAGACGTAACAGCTATCGTAGGAAAATATGGTTCCCCAGCTAGAATGGCCCAAAAAATCCGGGAATCTATCAAAAAAGAAATTGGTATTACTTGTTCCATTGGGATTAGTTACACTAAATTTTTAGCTAAAATGGCTACGGACCTCAATAAACCAAATGGACAAACGGAAATTTGGCCTGAGACTTTATCAACGCAACTTTGACCTATTAGTTTAGATAAAATGCAAGGAGTTGGTCTTGCTACTCATAAGTTATTAGTCAACGAACTCAAAATTCAAACGATTGGTGATTTAGTAAGGTGTGATGAAGAACGCCTTTTAGCAGCCATTGGTCGAAATGGCTCGGTGCTTAAGAAACAAGCCTTGGGTCTAAGTAGTGATTTAATTAACCCCTATTTACAAAAACCCAAATCAATTTCTCACGAAATTACTTTAGAAATTCCTTTAACTAACCTTGAAGAGTTGGAAGACTTGCTTTTTACCTTAACGCAAAATAACTTGATTCGCTTAAATCGTCAGCAAATGGTGACTCAAGGTGTTGGTGTCTCACTTCGCTACCATTGAGCTAACGAAAAAAAAGAAGTTTTTGATAAACTCAAACATTTAAAACGTCAAAGTCGTCAATTAAGCCTAACCCAACCAACAACCAATCTAGAAACAATCTTTGCTGCTCTCAAAGAATGCTTTGAAAAACTTTACCTTGAAGGAAAACCAGTTATTCTTTTGGGCGTCACTTTTCATAAATTGCAAGAAAATAATTATTTCCACCAACTGAGTTTGACTGAAAATGATTGCCCTTCTATCCAAGCAAATGTGAACCAATTGCTTTGGGATATTAACCACCGTTTAAAATCACAAAAAGTTTATTATGGTAGTCACTTAGACATTCAAGAAGGAAAGTATCTGAAAGATTATCAAGAAGTTAAACTGAATCAAGAAATCCGTAAGGAAAAGCGTAAATAAAAACCTCCATCTGGAGGTTTTTATTTATTTTGATTTAAGCAAAGGGATTGAAATCATCTTCATTTTGGGGTTTTGGTTCGCGGTTTAAAAATGTTTGAGCTTCTGGAGTGCGTTGTTTTTTTACAGCATCAACAATGTCCTTTTCGGTCGTTTGTTGATGTAAAATTTCTTCACGTTTTGCTAATTTTAATTTGCGAATTTCTTTTTCTTCTTCTTGAAGGAGAAAAATTTGCTCAGGGATTCGGGAAACTGTTTCTAAAACTGCTCCAGCAATCACTCCTCCGATAATAAAAGCATAAAGAATACCAAAGCTAACATAGGCATCAGGCAACTTATCTTTGATTAATAAACCACTTAGTAAATAAATCCCTTCAGCTAAAAAGCCCAAACTATAAACACTTAAACTACTTCAAAGGAGTTTACGGTCTTTTTTTGTTTGTTTATAATGTGATTGGTGAATTAGCTTAATTCTTAAACTTCAATAAACTAGAAAAGCAAGAATTGCTATAGCATAAAGCACTAAGTTGACAATTAATAAAGCACTTCATGTTTTCACGAAGAAACTATCTTGACGAATCACTTTTAGCAAAATAAACAGTGGGTTGATTAAGAGACAAATGGAACTAACCGTTACTAATGGCTTGATTCATGTATACGTTTTTGGCGTTACTTTCCAATTTTTCATAAATCACCCCCCCTTCAGCGACTGTCATTTGCACTTCCAAATTAGGATCCATAATTACTAAATCGGCTAATTTGTTTTCAGCAATACTGCCTGTTTGATCATCGATTTTTAGTTCTTTTGCGACATTAAGTGAAGTCATCTTAACTAAATCGGTCATTGGCATTTTAATTGTATTATAAAACGTACGGACGTTATGGTCAAAAGTGGCACCAGCACCAGCTAAACTTCCACTACTTTTTAAAGCTACCTTCATCCCCGTTTTAACAACCGGTAATTGTCCAAGGAGGTAATCTCCATCAGGTAAACCCTTAGCATTCATTGCATCGGTAATAATAGCAATTTTTTGTGGACCCTTCATTTTGTAAATCAAGCGCAAGATTTCTGGTTGTAAATGGATTCCATCAGCAATCACTTCTACTAGAACATCATCATGAATTAAACCAGCAACGGCCAAGCCTGGACGATGTTGGTCAACCCCACTCATTCCGTTAAAAAGATGAGTGATGTGTTTAGCACCTAAAGCCCAATCACGTTCAAAGTCTTTGGCAGTCATATTCGTATGACCAATTGAGGGAATAATGTTTTCATTAACCAAGTATTGAGTAAACGAACCATCTTGAAAATCAGCTGCATAAGTAACCATCTTAATTTTATGGTTAGCTAAATCATTTCAACGTTTTAATAAAGCAATATCTGGCTTTTTAAGTAGCTTTTCTTCATGAGCCCCTTTGCGACTAGGATCAATAAAAGGTCCTTCCAAATGGGCTCCAAGGCACTTAGCTTGCGTGAGATTGTTAGTCAATTCTTGGTTTGTCATAAAATTACCAAATTCACTATAATAGTGATCATTAGCTTCGAGGCTATTTGTGACTGAGGCTTGCAAATATTTGGTGATTCCTTCTTGGCCAACATTTTCAGCAAATATTTGGAAACGACTTTGATCGCCAGTTTCAAAATCCACACCATATCCACCATGAACATGAACATCGATAAAACCAGGAAGTATCCAATTTCCCTTCAAATCGATTCCTAGTTTTGACGTATCTCCTGCCTTAATAGCCTTAATACGTTTATTTTCAATTTCCAAGTAACCTTCGATAATTTCGTTTTCTAAAACAATTTTCCCGTTTTTTAAAAGCATTATATGAATTCCTATTCTTCTTCCTTATTATTTTTACTTTGTTGTTTCTTTTGCAGTTTCTCTTCTATTTTAACTCCTAAAGTACTAAAACGTGGCTTTGGTTCGCGCTTACAAGCTTCCAAAAGAACCTTTTCATCGCCAATAATTAACAATTCCTCCTTAGCACGAGTAATCGCTGTATAAATTAGTTTCCGATTTAAGAAAAAATTACGTGAACTTGACTCTAATATCAGGACAACACGTTGATATTCACTTCCTTGTGTCTTATGAACACTACAAGCGTACCCTAAGGCTAAATCATCAAATTGGTCAGGAGTTAAATTAACTAACTTATGATCACCAAACTTTACACTTGCTTGATGTAATTTTTGGTCTAAAAAACTTAAATCTTGAATAGTCCCAATTTCTCCATTAGTCAAATCTTGCTCACTATTATTTTTCAAACACATCACTTTATCATTTAAGGCATAAGTATAAAAACCACGATGATAAGTTTTACTTTTGGTTGTCTTCTTATCCACTAGAGCTGGATTAAAACTAGCCTGGATAAAATTATTCAGGTTTTCAATTCCTAAGGATCCAGCATAAAAAGGAGTAATAATTTGGTAAGCATTAGCAAATTTCTCAATATTGTTTAAGTGAAGTTGGTAATCAAGTTGTAAGGTTTTGTAATTATCCTGCGATGATTGGTCAAAATACGTTTCCACATTGCCTAAGTTATGTCAGTCTAAACTTTCTAAGGTTCCATTTTCGATATGGCTTGCTAAATCGATAATTCCATTCCCCTTTTGTTGACGATGAATAGTTTTCAATTTGATAAAAGCAAAATTTTTATTGGTTGCTAATTCAGCAAAGAGATTTCCATAGTTGACTGGTGGTAACTGGTTAAAATCCCCAATTAAGACGAGCTTTTTCAAAGGTCCCTTGGCTTTTAAGAACTGCGCAAAGACATGGTTATCAACCATACTCATTTCATCTAGAACCATAAATTCAAAGTTTAAAGGACGATCCTCATTGAAACCAAAAGTACCGTTTTCGTTGGCCTCAAGTAACTTATGAATCGTTGACGGGTTTAAACCTTCAACGATGTCTTTTAAACGAGCGCTGGCTCTTCCGGTTGGAGTAGCAACGCCCACAGGAGGATGATTGAATAGGTACCGATAAAGTAAAATAAAACCATAAATCAAGGTACTTTTTCCAGTTCCAGGTCCCCCAGAAACGATTAATACTGGTTCTTTTAAAAACATTCTTAAGGCTTCAATTTGGCCATCATCAAAATGAAAATTATTTATATTTAAAATCTTGCCAAGTTCCAGTTCCACCTTTTTTAAAACTTGGTTAAAACGCGTTTTGGAAACAGCCGTTAGTTTAAGGGTTGGTTGCAGCAAATCGGCAAGCCCTTGAGAAATGGTTTCTTCATCTTCTCAAGATTCGCGGGGATAAATTTTACCTTTTTCAAAGTAAAGCAAGCGGTTTTTTTTAGCATACATTAAACCATCTCTGATTATGATTTCATCATAAATATTCAATCGCTTTTGGAGTGCTTTTTTTAGAGTATCCAAATCCAAATAAGTATGACCAGAATTGAAAATAGTTTGTAGAGCCACAGCCTCGGCTCAATGGCCAATTCGATTGGGACTATTTTTGTCTTCGCCAAAGAAGAGAGCGATTTCGTCTATCTTCGCGATTGGTTTTAAATTATTGTTGCGCGCAAAACTATAAAAATCATTCACAAAGAGTTCACGAATCTCTTCAGAATCATTGGTTAAATCAGTAATCTTTTCCAATAAAGGAACACTCAAGTTATTCTCAAAAAAAGTTTGGCGCAAATCTTCCAAAGGACTTTGCTTTAGTCGGCCAATAATAATCTCAGCTAAATGAGGTGGTAAATTAGGCACCTCCCTAAGGCTTTCGGGATGACGCTTAATTTTGCGGATTGTGTCATCTTGGTAATAGTCAACAATCATTTCAGCTGTTTTACGCCCGATGCCAGGGAACGTGGCTCCAGAAAGGTATCTAATAGCCGCTTTTTGGGTCAAAGTATCAGCGACTGCATAACTTTCCACTTCAAAGGTAGTACCATACTTATTATGAGTTTCCATATGGCCACGAATTTCATAAAGCACACGCGTCTTCATATTAGTAATATGACCCTTAATTCGAATTTGCGATTTATCATTATCTTCGCTCGCGAATAATCCAAGGCCTCAAGTACAACCTTTTTGCATCAAAAATTTTGTTAAGTAACCACGGTAAATTTTAAGAGTAGTTTCTTCTCCTTCAAGTTTTTTAGGTTCGTTTGAAAGTGGCATTGTTCCCATTTTTTCCTCCTAAAATGAAAAATTTAGGATTTGACCTAAATTTAAGATAATTTTTTGTTGTGATTAACGTTGACGAGTTTGACCATTTTCTGCTTTTTCTAGACGAGCAAAGCCACTAAAGTGACCATAAACAACCCCTTCATCTGACCATATACCAACAATTGTTTTGTTGATTGTATAGATATAGTAAGTCATGGCAGCCACAGTTCACATCAAGTTGAAAACGGCTGCGAAAAGCATCAATGGACCACGGTTGCGGTCTGACAAGGTATTCAAGACATCTGCAAGAGCGCCAAAGATTCTGACAATGGCGAAGAAAAGCAAGATAAATAATTCAATTGTTACCACAATCAACCATATAACGGCAATAATTTTCATAAAAGTACGTAAGGCATTTTTAGGACCAGTAAATAAATCGTGAGAATTTTTTTGGTAATAAAAGGCTACCGTAATTGCCGCAAATAAAGTGATTACTACTTGGGAAATCAAGACTCCTAGTGTCACTCCAAAAGCACCAGCATTTTTATCAAATAATTGAGTAGTGGTTAACGGACTATCACCACCATTAAGAGCTGATAGGAAGAAAACTAGTAAGAAGCATGGAGCACCAACTACTGCAATCATTCCCATTGAACGTGATAAAAATCAACGTGGGTTGATTGTCGACCGAACAGGAACATTGGGAAGCCTAGTTAAAATAAAGGGAGTTAATAAACCACCTAAATTAAGACTCAAGGCTGATAAAACAAACCTATTTGCAGTAATTTCACCATCATCAGAATTGCGGACAAAGCGGATGATAATCATTCCAGCGTAAAAAGTTTTTCAAGCTAAATAAGTTAAAAGACCTAAAATCATCGCAGCTAAAGCACGACCCTGAACATTTTTGTCACCACTAATGTTATTTGAAATGTCTCCAAAGTAGACAATATAGGCAACTAGTCCCGCTAAAGCAAAAACCATGCCGATAACTTGAAAAGTGACAATCATCCCTCTTAAACCAAATAACGAAGTCGATCCGTAGCCCGGACGTCCCCGTTGGTAAGTTGTATTATTCATTTTTACCCCCATTAAAATTAATAATTTCATTAATTTGTTTAGATTATAACATTAACCGAAATAAAAAAAGCTAGACTTATCTCTAGCCAATTTCCACCTTAAAAGCCAATAAATAAACTTTCCAACGTCCCACGAAAATCACGATATGTCTCTTGAGCTTGGCGATAAGTATTGGCAAGGTTTTGCCAATTTTTGTCGCCGCCCTTCGTTTGGACTTGACCATAACTATCAATTAATGAACTCACAACTTGATTCAAAGTTACCCGGAAGCCTTGGAGTTCTTTTAAAGTTTCATCTCAAATTTGTTTTTTTGAAGCTTTTTTCATGCTTTTTGCTTCTTGTGTTTTAAAACTCAACATTTTTTCCATCTTTGTAATGCGCTCAGCCAAGGCCTTTGCTTGGTCTGGCGAATTAGCTTTTTTTGCTTCAATTAAGGAATTACGATTAACAATCAAAGCGGTTTGGAAATGCTCTATAGCAATGGGCAAAGTACTCTTGAACGTTTTGATAAGCATCGTTCTATAGGCATGTCTTTGTAAAACATTTTGTTGCGATTCAGCAATACTTGGTGTTAAATTATCCAAAGTCAATTTGGAAAAAATATCAAGTAAATTAAGAGATTGTTGAATTGCTACTTCATCGTGTTGTTTGATAGCAACCCCCAATTCATTAAAAGCTAATGTTGTTCTTTCTAAAAACAAGTTAATTTTTGCCTTGGCCTCGGTTTGATAACGGTCTCCTCGATCACGGAACGAGAGAACAAAAGTAACAACGATACTTAAAAGAGCAACAACAATTGTCACGATTCCTAAAACTAAGGTTACCAAAAATAATTCATGATCGTAGATATCTCAAGAGGAATCATTAGCAATAAATTTCATACTACCTCCACTTTAATCATAAAAAATTGTTTATATGCCAACTATATTTGGTACTAGAACCAATTAAAGGTCTTAACTCTAATAATGTCATTTTAAAAAAAGATTGGACAATTTGGTTGGGGAAATTTGTTTAATTAATTTTTGACTTTGCGATTTTAATTTTTGAGAGAAAAATTTTTCTAAGTTTCCCGGATAAATGGTGAAGTTACCTGCTTGGATATTACCAACCACTTTTCGTGTTAATGTACTAATTAAGGTAGTTTCCGAAAAATCGTACTCACGACTGACATCCAAGCGTTCCTTAAAACTAAAATAATAAAGTTTTGAAGTATCACAAGTAGATTGCTTAGTAAAAAAGGGATAAAAAAGGGTCTCATTTTCGATTTTGAAAACATGAAAATTAGTCGTTTGTAGAAATTGTCATTGCTCAAACTGGTTAGATTTCTCATTATCCATGACAATTTGTTTTAGTAAAGTTTCGGTAAAAACATTAGCGTTTAAATCACCATTATAAGGATGTTCCCCAGTTGCATCACTAAACTCCACTGCCAAAAAACCTTGTTCGTCAGTAGCTACAACTAGAAAAGGATGTTTCAATCATGATTGGTGATTATCACTACGATGTTTTAAATAATAACCATGGTTAGTTTTAATCGTTTTCATCTTGAAGCCTCGTTTTTCTATAAAAGGAGATTGCTTATTGATGATAATTGGTTAAAAACTCAGTGAATTAAACTTAAAAAAACAAAACATTAGTTAACTGACCTTTGTTTTGTTTGTTTCATAATAGTTTTACTTAAAAAATTTACTTAGAAAAAATGGCCATCACGGCTTAAAAAGTTTTGAGGGCCTTATCAATTTCTGGTAATAGAGTTTGGGCTGCTACTTCTGGGGTTTGTTCTTTTAACGGAGCAACTTTAGTACCGGCTAATAATAATGATGGGTGGTTAATTTTTGCCCCCATAAACGCTCAAGTTCCTTCTAAAAAAGCGGTATGATTGCCAAAAGGATACCAACCAAGCGGCGCCCCTTGGGTGGTGATTATTTGGACCACAAGATTTTTTAATAAACCAATGGCTTCGCCTTTTTTAGAATATTTATAAGAAAAAGTTTGATCCGCTAATAAAACGTGGTCTAAATAATTTTTCATTAAGCCAGAAACGTTGAAGTTATTCATTGGACTAACGCAAACCACTTTTTCAACTTTTTTTAATTGTTCAATTAATGGTAAAACTTCTTTTCAATAACTACTGCTATTATGACGATCTAAAGTCTGGTGTGCTAATGGTAAATCATTTAAATCTAAGTTAATAATTTCGTCGTGAGGATGTAACTGATGATATTTGTCTAAAAATAAATCAGTAACTGCTCCTGAATAAGATTGTTCACGTTTTGAGGGTGAACCATTAATCACTAATACTCTTGTCATGATTATCTCCTTTAAGTTAATTTTACTTGACTCAATAACCTTTTTGGTTATTCTCTTTCGGAAAAATTATGAACTTACACTTTTAACAAAAAAAATTAAAAATGTTTTCATTTTGTATCTTAAAAATTCTGAATTAAAAAGTCCTTGAAAACACCACTCCGCCTAGAACTTTTCATAAAAAAAGCACTTTTTCACATTTCGCGTTTATTTTTTTTATAATTAAAAATGAATAATGTAGTTGTCAACGAAAGGAGAAAAGATGAAAAGAAACATAGTTTTCCTAAGTATGGCCTTTATATCATTAGCATGCTTTATCATCGCCGTCTTAGGATTTGGCTTTGAATCAACTAGCAAAGTGATCGATCTAGTTGATATCAAAAAAATTGAAGACGCTAAAAATGGTGTTGATGGAGCAAACATCGGAGTTGACACTTGATACCTTAAAACTTCTTATGGGTTAATGGTTTCAGGTTTGGCTTTAACTACAATTGCTATCTTGATGGGAACCATGATTACTTATTTCCAACCAACTAAAGTACGTCTAGTAAGAGGAATTGGAATGTGAGATCAAATCTTCATCACCTTCTTAGTTTTTGCTAGCGTTGCGATGATCTTGACCGGAGAAATGTACTTTATGACTCAATACCTTGACAAAGAAGGTGCTGGGGCTAAATTCTCTGATTTCTGAAAAGTTGGACCAATGGTCGGAATGATTATCTTTACTGTTCTTCCTTTATTCTTTATGATTGCGCCATTCTTCGTTAAAGATGAAGCAAAACGTAAAAAATCACACGCTTCAACCACTGGAACAAAATCAAGCAAAAAAGCAACTACTCACAAAAAACACCGTGCAAACCACAACCACACTACTACAACTGAAACATTAATTATTGCTTAACACCACGCTTAACTTAAAAAAACCACCTTGCGGTGGTTTTTTATTTCCGATAATTGGGAGCTTGTTTAAACATTCGTACATCATGGGTATGTGATTCTACCAACCCAGCATTGGTAATGCGCACAAACTGCGCCTTATTTCTTAAATCGGCAATTGTTGCATTACCGGTGTAACCCATTCCTGACCTTAAGCCACCGACAAGTTGAAAAATAACATCAACCACCGACCCTTTAGCGACAACGATTGATTCAATTCCTTCAGGGACCAATTTTTGGTCCTTTTTTTGGAAATATCGATCGCTCGAACCGCGATTCATGGCGGCAATCGAACCCATTCCAACATAGGTTTTGTAGGTTTGCCCATCAATATTAATTAATTCGCCTGGAGCTTCAATTGTTCCGGCCAACATATTGCCAAGCATGACAGCACTAGCGCCGGCTCCAAGTGCTTTGGCGACATCACCTGAATATTTAATTCCTCCGTCAGCAATATAAGGAATCCCGTTTTCTTGACAATATCTACCAACTTCTAACAAAGCGGAAATTTGGGGTACACCAACCCCTGCAATAACACGAGTGGTACAAATACTTCCCGGCCCAATGCCCACTTTGACCGCATTAGCTCCCGCAGTTACTAAGTCAACTGCAGCTTGAGCCGTAGCGATGTTCCCAGCGATCATTTCTAAATTTGGAAAGTGAAGGCGAAGGGTTTTAACTAACGAAATGACTTTCTCTGAATGTCCATGCGCCGAATCAACAACAATAAAATCAACGCCCGCTTCAACTAACCTGGCCACTCGTTGTAAAGTGAGGGTATCATCACCAGTTGAAACTGCTGCCCCAACAATATAAAGACCTTCTGAATTAATTAGGGCGGTGTCTAAGTTTTTCGGGATTTGTTTTTTAACCTTACTAATTTCCGCTACTTGTTCATTAATTGAAAAGTTTTTATGAATCACTCCTACACCACCTAATTGAGCCATCGCAATTGCCATTTTACTTGTGGTGACTGTATCCATGGCGGCTGACATAAAGGGAATTTTTAAAGTTATTTTAGGAGTTATTTTAGTTTCGAGATTAACTTCAAAAGGTAAGACACTTGATTTTTGTGGAATTAATAAAACATCATCAAAGGTGATACCATCCATCACAATTTTTTCCATTTTTTCTCCTTACTCCCATTCAATAGTACCTGGGGGTTTTGATGTTAAATCATAAGTCACCCGGTTAATTCCTGGTACTTCATTAATTATCCTTTGCGCGACATTGGCTAAAAAATTTCATGGTAGTTGACTCGCTTCTGCAGTCATAAAATCAATTGTTTTTACGCTTCGCAAAACACAAGCATAATCATAAGTCCGGTTATCTCCCATCACGCCAACGCTTTTCACTGGTAAAAGTACAACAAAGGCCTGTGAAGAATCACTAATTAAATTTTCCGAAGTTAACATTTCTCGAAAAATGGCGTCAGCCGCTTGTAGAATTGCTACCTTTTCTGGAGTAACCTCTTCTAAAACCCTAATTCCTAAGCCAGGTCCAGGAAAGGGGTGGCGATTTAATAAATTGGCAGTTAAACCGAGTTCTTTGCCAACTAAACGGACTTCATCTTTAAAAAGCATCTTTAAAGGCTCTAGAAGAGTAAAACCCAATTCCTTGGGTAAACCACCAACGTTATGATGCGATTTAATAACCTTAGCCGTTTTTCCAAGCCCAGCTGATTCAATTACATCGGGATAAATTGTGCCTTGAGCTAAAAACTTTACGTTGGGAATTTTTTGAGCTTCACGCTTGAAAACATCAATAAATTTTCGACCAATAATTTTACGTTTGGCCTCAGGATCTTTAATTCCTTTTAAAGCAGTAAAGAATTCCTCTTTAGCATCTATGTAATGCACATTTAAACCGAGTGGTTCATAATTATGCATTACTTCTTGGGCTTCATTTTGACGAAGTAAACCAGTATCCACAAATAAACAAACTAATTGGGAACCAATGGCTTTGTTAATTAATAAAGCAGCTACCGAAGAATCAACGCCACCACTAAGACCAAGAATTACTTTATCAGCGCCTACTTGCTCTTGGATTTTTTGTTTTTGGTAATCAATAAAATTGTTCATTGCTCAATCAGGTTCGGCCTTAACAATGTTGAAAAGGAAGTTTTTCAAAACTTGGGTTCCAAATTCTGTTTGGGTAACTTCTGGATGAAATTGTAAGCCAAATCATGGTTTTGATTTATGACCAATAGCCGCTACGGCTTCAGGGGAATGCGCTAAAACTTCAAAATCTGTTGGCAAAATAGTTAAATAATCGGCATGGGACATTCAAACATTAGACACTTGGGGCACTTGACTCATTAGTGGCGACTCACTAGGTGTCAAAAACAAACTCGCTAGTCCAAATTCTTGTTTTGAAGCGGTTTCAATTTTACCACCATTGAGTTGAGCCAATAATTGGAACCCATAACAAATACCCAAAATGGGTAAAGTACTTGAAAGAATCTCCGGATCCAATAAATAAGCTTCTGATGAGTAAACACTCGCTGGTCCGCCACTAAGAATCAAGCCTTTTACATTAGGATATTGGCTTTGGATTTCGTTTCATGTCAAATCATGACTAATAACTTCTGTATAGATGGCTTGCTCACGAATACGACGAGCAAGTAATTGGGTATATTGACTCCCATAATCAAGAATCAAAATCTGAGTTTGGTTCATATAGACTTCTTTCTATAAAAAAAGCATTTCAAACTATAACCGAAAAGTTAATAGTCCGAAATGCCAAAAAAGCAATTCGTCCTATAGCACAAGAGGAAAAACCTCTGTAGAAACATCGTCTCGATTAACGACTTATATAGCGAATGTTTAAAATATTTTCTTAACTATAACATAAAAGAGGGTTTTTGTTAACCCTCTTTTATTAAGCTTAATTATTGCAGAAGTCCTTTTACCAAATGGTACGTTTGTCAAGATCGTGTAGAAACTCCTTATGCATTTTTCTGAAACCCATTTTCATTTTTTTAGTTGCTCGACTTCTTCCTCACCCAAAACGATAATTCCACCAAGTGATTGCTTTAGGAATGGCCGAAAGGATAGCTAAAATTACTTGTCAAAGGAAATTCAAACAACGATAAAGTCAAACGTCAACTTTTGGAGTATTAATTCGTTTATAGTCAATCAATATTTTCTTGTCAACTGCTTCTAGCATTTCTTTTGTTTCAGTTAAGGCTCCATCCACAATTCGGTAACTCAAAAAACTACGCAAAATTCATTCATAGCTTTTTAAGAGGTGTTTGTCCTCGTGTAACGAAGTTCGGTAACGGGTTCCAAAAATCCGTTTTGCTTCAAAGGACCAATGAAGTAATGAACCTTTTCATAACATTGATAAAAAACTAAATATTGTCAAAATGAAGAAAAACAAAAAAAGTACTAATTCCCAAGTTTGATCGTTATTCGTCAAAAATGTTAAAAAGAGGGTCGCGACTAAAGAAACAAAAAACGTAATTGTCCAAAAGACAAATTGGTAGATAAGACGTTGGTTAGCTTCTTTAAAGAACGCTAAAAGGGAATCATGTTGCGACCTAGGTTCCAAAATTTTTTTAAAAGAAGTCATTTTAAACGTTGCTCCTTGCACTATCTTCTAGAAATTTTACTTTACTTTTAAATCTTTATCAAAATCAAGTTGTTTAGCAACATTTCGCGATTTCGTAGTTTTCTTACTAGTTTTGGAGGTGGCCTTAGAGATTTTTGGTTTAGTTAACACATCAGAAATATCAGTCAAGAGAGACGAAAGATCATCGGCATTAGTTATCGGCCTCTTAGCAACTTTAGTAGTTTTACTTGGCGTCTTTTTTACTCCCGAAGTAGTTTCTTTGTGTTTTGGTTCATCCATAATTGGCAAGGAAGGCGCTGGTTGGTCACCGTCAATACTTGTTTGAAGTTTTTGGTAAGCTCCATCAACTATTGGGGGCAAGACCAAGGCTTTTGGTTGGTTGGTTAGTTCGCTCAGTTTTGCTTCAGTCATCTTATAAATCGTCACTTGGTTTTGGTCATCAAGCAGAATTACTTGTTCATATTCTTTTAACGCAAAGCCTAATTTAATTGCTTCAGGGTTTTTCGGACGTTCTGGATAGAGACGTAACCCTTTTTTGGGACGAATAGCTGTCGGTAAAGCGGTGGCGGTAATTTTTTTAACTCGGTTTTGACTCGTGAAAAAGATAATTTCGTCAGTGGTATCTAAAGGGCATGCAAAAACTATGGTATCGTTTTTCAAATTAGCTGCTTTCACCCCTTTGGCTGCTGTTCCTTGAATGGGAATGTCCTCTACATCATAGGTCACTCCATAACCATTTTTGGTGCCGATTACTACGTTTCTGGTTTTTGAAGTTACTAAATCGACGCTTACTAATTCATCTTTAGGATCCATTTTAATTACTTTAAATGACTTCGTAAAAACTTTAGTCTCTAAATTGGAAATGGCCGTTCGTTTAATTTGGCCATTCATTGTGGCCAATAATAATTGTTGGGTTGCTTTAGCAAAATCATCAACTACGAACGCTCCAAGGATTTTTTCTGGACCACTAGTTGTTGCCAAAGTATTTAGATGCACTCCCAAATCTTTCCATTTGCTCATTGGTACTTTATAAAGTGGCACTGAATAATAACTTCCTTTATTAGTTACTAAGAGAAGGTTATCCAGGTTAGACACTCGTCCATAACTAATTCATAAGTCCATCGGTTTACGGCCAAAGGTATTGGGGTCATTCTTTTCAATTACACAAGCATCAATCGCCTTTAGATAACCATCACGCGAGACCCAAAGAGAAAATTTTCGTTCGACCAAGGTATCCTTGATTTGGACTTCTAAGCTCTCTTCAAACTCATGAATCGTTGTCCGACGAGGAGTCGGAAAATCACGCTTGACCTTCCGTAAACGGCTGGTCATTTCTTTATTCATTTCCAAAGGGTTTTTTAAAATACTTCTTAAATGCTTAAGTTCTTCTTCGAGCGCCTTTTCTTCTAGTTCTAGCTTAACAACATCCGTCGATGTTAACCGGTGAAGACGCATATCAACAATCGCGGTTGCTTGCAAAGTCGTGAAGTTAAAATGGGCATGAACTAAATTCTCAATGGCTAAAGCTCGGTTTTCCGAGTGCCGAATGATTTTAATGACATGGTCAATCACACTTACCATTTTGATAAGCCCACGGACAATTTCTAAACGTTTCTTAGCTTTTTTATAATCAAATTCCGACTTTCGAGTTAACACTTCCCGATAGTGATTAATGTAGGCATGTAAAATCGGTAAAAGCCCTAAAAGTTTTGGTTGCTTATCAACGATAACAACATTATTGTAGTTATAGCTTACGGAAAGAAGGGTATTTTTAAAAAGGAATTTTCGAACTACTTCTCCATTTGCTTTGGCATCTAATTCAATCACAATTCTTAAACCTTGGCGATCAGTTTCATCTCGCACATCCTCAATACCTAGACCGGGATTAGCATCGATAACATCACCAATTTTTTTCACCAAATCTTGTTTCACTACTTCATAAGGAATTTCATCAATCACAAGGTCATTACTTTCAAAATGTCAACGTGAATTTAATACCACTTTTCCTCTACCAGTTAGGAAAGCTTCACGAATACCATCGCGACCTTGAACAACTCCACCGGTCGGAAAATCTGGTCCTTGAACAATGTTTAAAATGGACTCAAGACGGGTTTTGGGGCTATCAATAACTTTAATGGTGGCATCGATTAGTTCGCCTAAATTGTGGGGAGGCATATTTGTAGCGTATCCAGCTGCAATTCCAGCGGCTCCATTTGCCAAAATATTTGGAAAATAAGAAGGTAAAACAGTCGGTTCTTGTTCACTATCATCAAAATTTGGAGCAAATTTGACTGTTTCTTTACCTAAATCCTCTAGCATCAAATTCGCGATTGAAGCTAAACGAACTTCGGTATAACGCATCGCTGCCGCACTATCACCATCAATTGAACCATTATTCCCTTGCATATCAACTAAGGGCAAACCAAGTTTTCAACTTTGACTCATGCGGACTAACGCTTCGTAGACAGAACTATCACCATGAGGGTGATATTTACCAATGACTTCTCCAACTACACGAGCGGATTTTTTGGGTGGTTTATCGGCTGTCAAACCCAAACTATCCATAGCATAAAGAATGCGGCGCTGCACTGGTTTTAAACCATCACGAACATCAGGAAGAGCCCGGTCTTGAATAATATATTTAGCATAGCGGCCAAAACGGTCCCCCATAATGTCTTCAACAAGGGATGTAATGATGCTAGGCTCTTCTGACCCAAAAAGCGAAGAGTTTGCTTCACTTGAGGTTGCTTTATTAGCTTTTTCCTTAGTCATTTAATTCCCTTTCTACTTCTACGATTGGTGTTTCTGGTTCAACATTCCGCAAGAATTCGACATCGTCATCTTCCATAGAAAATTTGACATTTTCATCAATCCAAAGTTTCCGTTTTTCAACATTTTCACCCATTAAGACTTTAAAGGCTTTTTCAGCAGCATATGCATCATCAATTTCCACCACAATTAGTTTTCGATGTTCAGGGTCCATTGTCGTTTCCCAAAGTTGGTGCGCATTCATTTCACCTAACCCTTTATAACGTTGGATATCATATTTTTTATTATTTTTCTTTAAAAAAGTCGTTAAATCGTTTTCATCCCATAAGTAATGAATTGTTTTGTCAGCCAAAGTGACTTTATAAAGTGGTGGTAATGCTAAATAGACTTTTTTAGCAACAATCAAATCTTTCATGTAACGATAAAAGAACGTTAATAAAAGTGTTTGGATGTGTGCTCCATCGGTGTCGGCATCTGTCATAATAATGATTTTGTCATAATTAGCATCTTTGACTTCAAAATCACTACCCACTCCAGCGCCAATCGCATTAATAATGGTGTTAATTTCCTCATTTTTTAAAAGGTCAGTAATCTTTGCTTTTTCCGAGTTAATTACCTTTCCACGAAGTGGCAAAATGGCTTGGAAAGTTCTATCTCTACCTGATTTAGCACTGCCTCCAGCTGAATCCCCTTCCACTAGATAAAGTTCATTGATGTTCCGGTTTCGGCCTTGAGCTGGTGTTAATTTCCCTAACATAGCCCGACTAGAACGACCCTTCATTTTTGTATCACGAACTGCCTGACGCGCTTTTCGTGCTTCTTCGCGTGCACGTCGAGCTAACATTGCTTTATCGATAATTCTCGTAGCTTGGACCTTATTTTCTTGTAATCAAAAAGTTAAGTTTTTATAAACTGCGTTTTCAACAGCTGTTTTTGCTTCAACTGTCCCCAATTTCCCTTTAGTTTGACCTTCATATTGAATTAAGTTTTCCGGAACTTTTACAGAAACAATGGCTGTTAGTCCTTCCCTAAGATCATTGGAATCTAACCGTGGGTCTTTGTCCTTAAGAATTTTCGAATTTTTTGCGTAGTCATTGATAGCCCTAGCTAAACCAGATTTAAAACCAGTAATCTGAGTTCCGCCATCAACAGTTTTGACGTTGTTTGCAAAACCAAGAATAGTTTCGTTGTAATCATCGGTATACTTCATTGCAATATCAACATCAATTCGTGAATTACTATCTTTAATAATAATCGTATCTGTTAAGGGCGTAAATTCTTCAGTTAATTCCTTAACAAATTCCTTTAAACCATCTTTAAAGTCGTATTCAATATGACGATCGTTATTCATATCGTCTAAAGTGATTTTTAAACCAGAATTTAATAAAGCTGATTCTTTTAAACGTTCTTTAATAGTCGAAAAGCTAAATTTCGGTGCATTAAAAATCGTGGCATCTGGGTGAAAATTGACCACGGTTCCAGTTTTGTTAGTGGTGCCGATCTCGTGTAACGGAGTTTTGACAGCGCCCCCATTATGAAAATTAATTTCATAAATTTTTTTATCTCGAAAAGATTTGACATTAAATTGTGAGGATAAAGCATTAACTACCGAAGACCCAACTCCATGAAGACCCCCAGCGGTTTTATAGCCACCACTTTCATTAAATTTACCCCCGGCATGCAAGATGGTAAAAATTACCTCAGGAGTACTTTTACCAGTTTTATGCATTCCTGTAGGGACGCCCCGCCCATTATCACTAACTGTAATTGAGCCATTCTTTTCCATTGTCACATTAATCTCGGTGGCATAACCTGCTAAAGCCTCATCAATGGAATTGTCAACAATTTCTCAAACTAAATGGTGAAGACCACGATTATCAGTTGAGCCAATATACATTCCTGGTCGTTTACGAACTGCCTCTAGACCCTCAAGTACCTGAATACTATCTTCATCATATTTATTAGCTTTTGAATTCGCCGCCATATTTAATTCCTTTCATAAACTTAATTGATAAATATCCTATTTTAATAATACCTTTCTTCAGGTGTTTCCACGGCTTTTCCAAGGTTTTAAAGTTTAAAATAATAGAAGCTAAATCAAGAAAAGATTTTTATTTTATCATCAAAGTAAGAATCAAAAAATATTTTTACTTACTTATTATAGCTTTTGGAATAAGTTATAAAGCAGCAAGAATTAGTTAACTTAATGTCTTTTTCACTTTGATCACTTTAATAATCACAGTGGATAGTAAAGCTAAAACTTAGTTTATTATTTTTGTCATAGTAGCAATGATAAAAAATAAGTTAGTAAACACCGCAATTCTTAATCTTTTAACATAAAAAATAATAAAAAAATAAAAATTTTTATGACAAAAAAATAATTATTTTTACAAGGTAAAAATTTCCGTTTCAAATCATAATTTACAAAAAAAAGTTCGTTTTTTTTGTTGAAAATTGGTTTTTGTTAGGTTATAAGGAAATTGACATAACGTACATTATGTTGACAATAAATTCAAAAATATGGAGGGAAAAAAGTTAAGGAAAAAAAGAAAATTATCAATAAAAAATTACCCATTTTAGAAAATAATTATCATTCTAATGTTTGCTGCCTTTTCTTTTTTAGAAGCTAATGACAACAAACTATTTCCTACAGAATTTATTAGCTAACATAGAAAAAGGAGCTTATCATGGAAAAATTAAATATTTTATTATCATGTAGCTATGGTTTTTCCACCTCATCATTAGTAAAAAAAATGGAAACCTATTGTCAAGAAAAAGGTTACCCTTTTACAGTGAACGCCTTGGCCGAAACAAATGCTCTCGAAAGCATCGATGATTACAACGTTGTTCTTATTGGCCCTCAAGTTCGCTATTTAAAACCAAAATTTGATAATGCAATTAAGGGAAAAATCCCCGTCTATGTAATGGATACCCGTTCATATGGACGCCTTCAGGTCGGCGAAATTGTTGAACAAATGCTTGATGATATGCGAGAAGAAGGTTATTATGAATAAACCATCTTGCTCGTTATTAGAAAGTAGTCTATTCATGGGTGGAGTAAAAGTTAAACTTGATGGTAAAACTTGTGCTCAATTTCCCAAACTTGACTTAGCAATTAGTTATTGCCAAAAAATGCTCGCAAAAGATAAAGAATTTTATAAAGTTATTGATTATGTTCGTAATGACGCTACTACCGAAAAAATAACTTTATTTGAAGACTAGAAAGTTTCGATGGCTATATTAGACTTTTTTAAATATCAATTTAAAGAAAGATATAACGCAGATCCCCACTTTGCCGATAATTTGACATTTCCATATAAGACGTTTGAAGTAAAGTATAACGCTATTTTAAAAGAACGTTATCCTTCAATCACTGACGAAATGAAACGGCAATTATGAGTTAATAAAAAAATCAAATTGGATATTAAAAATTTGGATGAAGTTACTGATGGGGTTAAAGATTTAATTGCCACCAATTTTGAGCATGTTGATTTAATAACTGAAAAAAATTCATCTTTGGTTAAATACTTAACTGAAAAGAAAACAGCCAAAATCTATAAAGTTAAAAAATTTTCTCCCACTCATTACCATTATTCAACCCTCGGTGACAAAGCTGTCTTGAGTGTAAAATTTGATATCAAACTTAATTTTTTCAAAACGCAGACAATTGTCAAATATAGCCAAGGCTTTTTGTCAGAAATGGCTTTTATGTATGTGACCTATGCAGAAACAAAGCAAATGGTCGATGCTAAACTACAATTTGACAAACAAGCTAAACAACTTGAATATAAGTTGAAGAAGTATTTCATGCTAGATAAAGACCAAAATAAAGAACAAGAAAAACCAAAAGAGAAAGAACAAAAATGCTTATCTGGACAATCTGTTTAGGAGCCTTAGTTCTTCTTCCTTGATTTATTTTATTAGGCATGCTAGCAATGAAATATGTATTTAATAAACCAGTTAACAAACAATGAAAAATATTTTTTATCAGTTTAGGAATTGCTTATGGAATACTGTTTATTATTGCAATATTTATTTTTATTTTTGGGCAAAAACTATTCGGATAAGTAGAAAGATTTAATGAAGAATTCTGATAAGAATTTGAATACTGCTTTGCGCACGCAAAATAAGAAACAAAAGTTTGCGAAGTTCAGAGAGAATTCAATGAATGGAATTATCAAGGTTGGCTCTAGTGTCGGTAATAATCGTTTTCTAGTGGCGATTCGTGATGCTTTTATGTTGCCATTTACCTTAACAACTGGAGCAGCGATTCCTTTAATCATGAGTAATGTGTTCTTCCACAAAAACTCCATGATTGCAGGGTTTATTAAAAGTGCTAAGGGTGATAAAGATTGAACCTCAGAAGGACTAGAATGAGTCCATAAGTTAATCGGATCACCATTAGAAAACGTTTTTTGAGCTGTAATGGCTGGTTTTGCCATTTATGTCGCTGTGGGAATGGGTTATTTCTTAGCGAAATCGTATGGGAAAGATGGAATTATTGCTGCTGCTTTGTCAGTAGCCGTCTTCTTTGCCATGAAACCTTTGGATGGAGTTAACCAAGTCGTTGTCGGTGGTGACAATGCTGGCGAAGTTTCGACCTTCGCCACTAACTTCTTAAGTACTAACGGGATGTTAATTGCCTTATTGGCAAGTATGCTCGCAACTTGGATGTATTGCAAGTTAATGGATGTCAAGTGGCTCGTGCCGAAGATGCCCGATGCGGTGCCCCCAATGGTGGCGAAGGCATTTGGAGCGATTTTCGTTTCAGCAATTGTGTTGACTTCCTTCTCATTCTTAAATAGTTTTTGGAATGTTTTAGCAACAGAGGTGGATATTCGTGGGGAAATTAGTGCCACAACTGATAATAATGGCGTAATTACTACTACTACTTATTCACGTCAATTAGCCACTTTATTTATTGCCTTAGAATTTGGTTTAGCAAAACCATTAATGGGGTTGAGTGGAAATGTTGGGGTAACAATCGTTATTTCCTTCTTAGTCGCTTTCTTTTGGTTCTTTGGAATCCACGGAACTAACATTTTAACACCAGTTACTGCCATTATTTGGGATGCAAATATCTTAAGAAATGCTGCCTACTGAGCTAAATGAAAAACTGGTGACTATGGAACTGATTACTGAACTGATGTTATTAATGTGAGTGGAGTTGATCAAGCTGGTTTAATGCCAATTCCTATGGCCGGATTAGGTTATATCGGTGGAACTGGTGCAACACTTGGGTTCTTAATTGGTTTATTAATTTTCACTAAGTCAAAAGTCCATAAAGACATTGCTAAATTGTCAATTGTCCCAGCTCTTTTTGGAATTAACGAACCAGTAAACTTTGGGGTCCCAATTGTTTTAAACCCAATCTACTTTATTCCTTATACATTTGGGTTTGTTCTAGTTTATACAATGGGTCATGTTTGAATTTTAATTCACTGAATTCGTCCTGGAGTAGTATGGACACCAACGATGCCATTTGGAATAAACATTTTATTTGCTACCGACTTTGATTGATGATCAATTCTCGTCTCGGTTGTGCAGTTGGCCCTTTCATTCTTAGTCTGATTACCATTTGTCTTTATTGGTCCAAAATACCAAGCCAAAGTCGAAGAAAAAGCTAGACTGAAAAAAGAAGAAGAAAAACAAGCACGTTTAGCTGAAAAAGCAGCGAAAGCAAAAGAATTAGAAAAACGCGAAGAAGTGTTAACCGAAGCTTAATCATAACTACGTTTAATATTAATAACCGTTTTTAAAAATAAACCAATATTTAATACTAAACAAAAGCAAGGAAAAGAGACAAAAGCTTACCCAAACCATTGTTTAGGTACCTTGACTCCTTTTCCTTGTTTCATAATCTGAAGTTATTTAATGCCAAGACGACGTTTATTAATTAACTTCAGGACAATAAAGAATATTTTATCAATTAGAAAAATGGCTCCTAAAATAACTAACTATTGATCTACTAATTTTTATTTTTTGAGTAAAACCTAATTTGATAAATAGAAAGATTTAATGAAGAATTCTGATAAGAATTTGAATACTGCTTTGCGCACGCAAAATAAGAAACAAAAGTTTGCGAAGTTCAGAGAGAATTCAATGAATGGAATTATCAAGGTTGGCTCTAGTGTCGGTAATAATCGTTTTCTAGTGGCGATTCGTGATGCTTTTATGTTGCCATTTACCTTAACAACTGGAGCAGCGATTCCTTTAATCATGAGTAATGTGTTCTTCCACAAAAACTCCATGATTGCAGGATTTATTAAAAGTGCTAAGGGTGATAAAGATTGAACCTCAGAAGGACTAGAATGAGTCCATAAGTTAATCGGATCACCATTAGAAAACGTTTTTTGAGCTGTAATGGCTGGTTTTGCCATTTATGTCGCTGTGGGAATGGGTTATTTCTTAGCGAAATCGTATGGGAAAGATGGAATTATTGCTGCAGCTTTGTCAGTAGCGGTCTTCTTTGCCATGAAACCTTTGGATGGAGTTAACCAAGTCGTTGTCGGTGGTGACAATGCTGGCGAAGTTTCGACCTTCGCCACTAACTTCTTAAGTACTAACGGGATGTTAATTGCCTTATTGGCAAGTATGCTCGCAACTTGGATGTATTGCAAGTTAATGGATGTCAAGTGGCTTGTGCCGAAGATGCCTGATGCGGTGCCCCCAATGGTGGCGAAGGCGTTTGGAGCGATTTTCGTTTCAGCAATTGTGTTAACTTCCTTCTCATTCTTAAATAGTTTTTGGAATGTTTTAGCAACAGAGGTGGATATTCGTGGGGAAATCAGTGCTACAACTGATAATAATGGCGTAATTACTACCACTACTTATTCACGTCAATTAGCCACTTTATTTATTGCCTTAGAATTTGGTTTAGCAAAACCATTAATGGGGTTGAGTGGAAATATTGGGGTGACAATCGTTATTTCCTTCTTAGTCGCTTTCTTTTGGTTCTTTGGAATCCACGGAACTAACATTTTAACACCAGTTACTGCAATTATTTGGGATGCGAATGTTTTAAGAAATACTGCTTACTGATCGCTATGAAAAACTGGGCGCTATGGAACTGATTACTGAAATGATGTTATTAATGTCAGTGGGGTTGATCAAGCAGGATTAATGCCAATTCCTATGGCCGGGTTAGGTTATGTTGGCGGCACCGGTGCAACACTAGGGTTCCTCATAGGTTTATTAATTTTTACTAAGTCAAAAGTCCATAAAGACATTGCTAAATTGTCAATTGTTCCGGGTGTTTTCGGTATTAATGAGCCGGTAAACTTTGGAGTACCAATTGTTTTAAACCCAGTTTACTTTATTCCCTATACATTTGGATTTGTTCTTACTTATACATTAGGTCATGTTTGAATCTTAATTCACTGAATTCGTCCTGGGGTGGTATGAACACCAACAATGCCTTATGGTTTAAACGTCCTCTTTGCTACTGATTTTGATTGGTGATCAATTCTTGTGTCGGTCATTCAGTTAGCTATTTCTTTCTTAGTTTGATTACCATTTGTCTTTATTGGACCAAAATACCAAGAAAAAGTTGAAGAAAAAGCCAGACTTAAAAAAGAAGTAGAAAAGCAAGCACGTTTAGCAGCCAAGGCAGCCAAAACTAAAGAGCAAGAAGTTTTAGCTCAAGCTTAATAATTAACATCGTAAAAAGAGCAATTTTATAAAAGGAAGATTAAATGAATGCAACTTGAATTGTGATTTTAAGTTTATTTGGTTTCATTATCTTAATCTTGGGTCTTAAAACTCTATCTACTTTTTTCAAAAAAAATGAAAAAAGTAATGCTGTAGTTGAAATCGAGACCAAGGAAGATAATCATGAAGATAATTTTATTAGTTTAGAAGCAATTATAAATACTAATAATCACTTACAAGAAACCGAAAACGCAAATATTGCCCAGTTAAATGACTACATTAGAAATAGACTCTTAGAATTAATTAATTCTCCAGAATATGTTTTTAATTTACATTTATTAGAAATGAACGATTATCTTAATGATTTGATTGAGAACAAATTATTAACTAATTCAGCTTCAATTTGAAATAAAAAATTTAATAATGAAATTATCAGGTTGCAGTTTAAAAATCAGGAATTGCAAAAAAAGAATAATGATCTTGGAACGTTACGTTTACAAAAAGAAACCGAGATATTAGATGGGTGAGAAAATGTCAAAAAAAATCATTAGTGATCAAGATATTTTTTTCCTTGAAAACATTTTTCACTCAAAAAAAGACATCTTTCAATTTGTCGCTAACCAAAATGACCCCAAAATTGCTCAAGTAATTTTAGAGAGTCTTATAGAGCGAGAAACAATCGATACAACTGGGTTTGGTAATGGAGTGGCAATTCCTCATGCTCGAATTAAAGGACTAGAGACCACAAGGCTTCTGATGATTCGGCTACAACAGGCGATGGATTGGCAATCATTAGATAATCAACCGGTGAATTTAATATTTTGTATTTTAGTGCCCGAAAATACAGCTGATGAACATGTCCAAATCCTTGGTAACCTTGCGAACTTTCTTATGGACCCCAGCGCGTTAACTTTACTAAAAAACTCGGACAAAAAAACTGACATTATTAATTTGTTAACTACTGAGCCAAGAGCCCAAAAAGAAGACTTAGTTATCAATAAACCTTATTATTTAGCCGTCTCCGCTTGTACTTTTGGTTTAGCCCATACCTATTTGGTTGAAGAACAGCTAAAGCAATATGCTCAAAATCATGATTTCCAAATCAAAGTGGAAACTCATGGCAATAAGGGTGATTTAAACATTATTACCCCAGAAGATTTAGAGCAAGCTAAAGGGGTCATTTTAGCAGTTGATAAAAGTTTGGATTTAACGCATATAAAACATAAAAATGTTGTGCGGGTACGGACAACTGATGTTATGAAGAATCCCGACCAAGTGTTTGAGCAATTAAAATCGCAAAGAGTCGAAAATAAATACCTTGCTTTTTTAAGGTTAGATTTATTCAAACATTTAAATTCAGCTTCAAGTAGTACCTTTAATATTTACTTTATCTTAGGTGCTTTAGTTGGGATTTCACTCTATATTACTAGTTTTCCTGCAACAAAAAACAATGTCTTCTTTAATACTTTTATTGATGGAGCCCAATACCTTGGCGTCCTTGCAACCTCATTTCTGCTTGCCTTATTTGTACATAAGGTTTACCCTAAAAACCATGTTTTTACCTTCACTATTTTTGCTATCTCCGCAAGTTTAACTGAATATAACTATGTTGTTAAGGACCATGGTAGTTATGGTTTATTAGGTTTGGTTGGAAGCTTCATCATTGTTATTTCCTTAATGAAGGGTTTCTCCTCTCTCAATAGAATGTTTTTCTTCAAAAAAGAAAAACATTCTTGAGTACGCGAAAACTTTTATTATGGTTTTAAATTCCTTATTAATCTTGCGATTCCCTTAATTTTATTCACTTTTCTTTTTTATAACTATACGAGTTTAGCCACTCTTAATGCCGATTTTTATAAAGGTATTATTAAAGTCAATGAATATTGGTGATTTAGATGAATAATTGCCTTTGCCTTTATTTTAGGAATGGCTTGAGATTCAGGAGGCTTCATTAATAAGTGAAGCTTGATGATCTCTGGTTTCTTCTTTTATGATTCCTTTGCTTTTGATGCTCATCAAATTTGAATGACCCCAATCACTGCGACAGCAATGGGAATTATTATTCCTTGTGCCGCCGTTTGGGTCCGTGGTATGTTGAGTTGAAAATATCTTGAGACCACGGAACAAGAAGCTACCAAAGAAGCCGGGATAGCGGTCATGCGTTCAATTTCAGAAGGCTTTCTCTACTTTCGGAAGAAATATGGCTGACGAACCTTATTAGCCCATATTTTAACTTCACTAGTTGTTGGCGCAGCAATTGGGTTTACCAACCTCCAATTCTTTGGCGGAATGAACAATCTCTTTAGTTTATTATTTAGCTTTTCAATGGATGATTATTTTATCGTGCCAAATGCCATGTACTTGATTATTTTGTTAGGTGGTTCTTTCGTGGGAGGAGCAATCCATACACTTTGTTATTTACCAAATAAGAGGATAGAAAATGAAAAAATGAAAAATTCACTTTATTCCGCAAACGCACTGGGATAAAGAATGATACTTTACAAAAGATGTTTCTGACATTTTTTTAATTGATAACATTGATAAAATTTATGATATTTACAAAAGAGATAGCCAAGAGTTTGACAAATTTATTTATGATGGTCAATATTCGGTTGTCGATGACTATTTGCGTTATTTCCCAGAAAACAAAGCGAAAGTTGAAGAATTGGTACAAGCCAATAAATTGGTTTTAGGGCCTTGGTATACCCAAACAGATACGTTTAACGCTACAGGAGAATCAATTGTCCGCAACCTTTTGGTAGGAACTAAATCAACGGAAAAACTGGGTGGCGATACTATGCATGTTGGTTATATTCCTGATTCATTTGGGTTTAATGCTAACTTGCCACAAATCCTCAAAAAAGCGAACCTTAAAGGACTTGTTCATTGACGTGGTATTTACCAAAAACAAATTGAAAAAGGTGTTTTTAACCAATGAACTGGTATTGATGGAACGACAATTCCAATTTATAACTTGTTTAAACATGGTTATGGAATTGGTGTTGGTCCGTCGCTTGAACGTTTTGTCGAAAAATGGACATTGGAAGACATGGCAGAACAAGCCAAAATTTATTTAGAAAATGCTGCGAAACACGTTTTACCTTTGTTAGAAGAAGTGTCAAAAAATACCGGGGGCTTAATTTTAATGCCATTTGGGAGTGACCAATTACCAATTTATGATGGTTTAGCTCAATGAATGGTGGAATTAAATAAAATCGATCCGGAGCATGAATGAGTCCTTTCAGACTATGACACCTTTATGGATGATTTATTTACTCGTACGCAAATGCAAGGCCTAGGTAATATTGAAGGAGAATTACGTTTTGGGCAATTCTCAAGAACTCATAAAACCATTACTTCAAGTCGTTATGACATTAAATATTTAGGTAAAAAACTTGAGTATCTAATTTATCACGAAACCGAACCATTAGGGATTATGTTTGAAAAGTACGGAGGCAATTATCCGGCTGAAATTATTGAATATAATTTAAAAAGATTATTAGAATCGCAAGCTCACGATAGTGCAGGAGCCTGTAATACCGATGAAACCAACAATACAATTGTCGAGAGGTTAAATGCAGCGATTGCCGCTTTAGAAAGTTTAAATACTTTAATGAAGCGCCGCATTACCGAAGCTCATGGCTTACAAAAAAATGAGTTAGCGGTCTTTAATTTAAAACCTTATGCAAAAAATATTGAAGATGAGATAGCTATCTTTACGAGAAAACCATCATTTAAAATTCTGGATAATGATAAAGAAGTAATGGTTAACGTCCGAGACCAAAAACATATCAATATTGAAGAATTCAAGATGTATGAAAATGCCCATCGTCAAGACTACAACTTTGATGAAAAAGGGCAATTTTGAACAACCATTAATGCTGATTTTGGGATGATTGAACCTTTATCATTTAAAGTTTTTAAAATTGAAGAGCAAGCTAGTCCATGACCATTGATTGTTGCCAAAGAAGATTGAACAATTGAAAATGATGATTATGCTTTAGTAGCCAATCCAGAAACAGGTCATATTAATTTATTAATTAAAGAAAATGACCAGTTGGTTGAGGATGCTTTTGTTTTAGAAAGTCAATTTGATGCCGGTGATTCTTATGATTTTTCACCATCAAAAATCTATCCTGGCGTTACTTCAACCTTTGTTAAATTAACAGCTGAAAAAGCAGTTTCGAATGGGGAACAAACTTTAAACTTATTCTACAAATTTAAAGTGGCTAAAGAGTTAGATTCCAAAGAAGAAATTAACCAAGATTTGAAATTACGAATCATTTTAAATAAAAAAACAATTAAGTTTACACTTGATCTTGATAACCAAGCTAAAGATATTAAGTGAAAAATGAATTGTAAAACCGGGTTAAAAGCCACTACATCATTTGGTGATACTTCATTTGGAGTGATTGAACGACCCCTAAATTTAACTGAACAAATGGCTGTTTGAGAAACCGAAAAATGACATGATTGCCCTATCGAAATTGAAGCAATGGAAAGTGTTTGTTATTTAAAAGATCATGAGTTAGCTTATGCTTTAACTACACTGGGCAATAACGAATACCAAATCTTAAATGACAACATTATTTCGTTAACTTTATTCCGTGGTTACTCAACAATTGGTCGTCGTGGTTTAGCTTATCGTCCAGGGCGTAGCTCTGGTATTGACCATTATCCTCACGCTACGCCAGAAGCGAACCTCAATAAACCGCTTTCTATCGAATTTAATGTCTTGATTAACCAACTCGATAATTTGGTTCGGATAGCAAAAGATAAAGCATCACCTGCGGTTTATTACCAAAAACAAGATATTAATCCATTCCACTGAAAAGGGGATACCTTCGTGATGGCTAAAAAACCTTTGTCAAAAGGACAAAAATTTAGTCATGACTTAAACTTACCAGAAAATATTGTCGTAAGCGCCTTTAAAAAAGCCTATGACAAAAACGGATATGTAATTAGAATGTATAACCCAACATTTGAAAATGTTGCTTTCTTAATGCCAAATGAGTTTAAAGAAATGGACTTGATGGAAAACCAAATTGCTCCCCAAACAAGTTTTGGAGCTAATGAAGTACGTACATTCTGAGTAGAAAATGTGTAAAAATGGAAGCAAAAAAATTAGAAGAAATTTCTTTTGGAATCGTCTCGCAAGCTGGGGATTCATTTAGTTATTCAATGGAAGCAATTGGCTTAATTAGAAAAAATGACTTTGCCAAAGCCGAAGCCAAACTAAAATTAGCCGAAGATGTCTTACTAGAAGCTCATAAAACTCATAGCGAACTTTTATTTGATTTTGCCCAAGGCAAAGGGATTGAAACAAATATTCTATTAGTTCATGCGCAAGATCATTTAACTAAGGCAGAATTAATGGTTATTTTCACTCGTGAGAATATGGAGATGAAAAAAGAGATTTTGAATCTTCACCAAACGATTTAAAGTATTTTTCCCATAAAATAATAATAAAAATTTTAAAACCTGTGAAATTTTTTTCACAGGTTTTAAAATACATAAAATTGTTAACTTTGATTATGTTTTATTAAATCTTCAAAAATTTCTTCGGTTCAGGTTCATGCCAAATGAGTATAACTAGCGTGATTTTTTTGATTATAAATATTACAATCATCAAAAATGTCAATCAAATTGTCTATAAAAATTTGGGTACTTGTATCTAAAAAAATAGTTGAGTTTAGTTGCTCAAAATAATCGAGAATTATAGGAATTGTAAAATAGTTGCCTTTTATTTTGTCCTTAAATTCCGGATATTCATCAGGGTTAAAAGGATACAAATAACTTAACTTTTCTAAATGTTCTTCCAAAGAATTTAGATTAACAAAAAACAATATACTTCAGGGCAAATAAATATATTTGTCTTTTTTTATAAAGCAAAAATAAAAAGGTTTGATTATTTTATTTTTTAAGGAAGTTCAAATATCTTCGAAAGCTTGGCTATTTATAAAACTATTAAAGTTATTTTGGGAATAAATAAAATTTTTTTTATCCTCTAATCATTTTTGTATTCTTTCAACTTCATTCATTTTCAGTATTACTTTAGTATTATTAAGAAGTTCCTTATATAGGCAATAAAAATTATTCGCTAATATTTCGGGTTTGCTTGTTGAAGTTTCCGAACTTATTTCTTTAAAATTCAAATTATCTACAAATCTATAATTTTTATACTTAAAATGATTTATCAAATTAGACTCATAAGGATTTCTTTTACCAATTTGTGAAGAATATTCTATTTCATTTTCCAAATCAAATATGTAATCAAAAATTTTCTGAATATAACTTTCAGTAGATTTGTTTAGACAATCTATTTGTTTCGAATTTATCGTTGTTACAAAAAAGACATTTTGTTCTTTTATTTCAAAGAAAATTATTTTTAGAACTGTTAAAAGTTTTAAAATATTTTCTTCAGAACATCGGTCCAAATCATCAAAACCAATAAGGAAATTATATTCTGAAAAATTTTTAAAAAGTTTCCTTAAATAATTTATAAGAGAAGTTATTCCTTTGAAAAAAGAAAAATTATCATTAATATTTAATATATTTTTCACTCCTTTAGACAATGTTAAATTTGCACATGAAAAACCGAAGTTCAGTGATCACGAAAGTTTTTCCATTTCATCAACTAATTTTTTAGTCCATTTTTTAATTTTCCCTTTCTGCTTCTTGTCAACCTCCACTACTTGATCAAGGATATTTTGAATAATATCTTTTACAACAACTAAAAAAAAGTTATTATCAATAACTTCGTATTTTCATAGTTTTATCAAAAGTGTAATAGTTTTTTTATTTTGAAGTTCCAGACATTTTTTTGATACTGTTTTTTCTACATTTTCAAGAAAAACCGTTTTTCCACTTCCTCAGCATCCATTGATAGCAACATTATTTTTATAATTAGGAAGTATAAAGAACTCAACTTCTTTTGCTCTGTTAAAATAACCTATTATATCGCTTGAAAATAATTGGGTCAGTTTTGAATATTTCATAGAATTACCTTTAAAGAAAAGTTATTTATTATTTTTTCTAATAATTGCTTTTACTTTGGTTGTTACTAAATCGACAGCCCGATCGTTACCTTCATAATAAGGAACAATAATATCAGCTAAATCCATACTTGGTGCTACAAAGGCATCATGCATTGGTTTAACTGTGTTTAAATATTGGGCAATAACACTTTCTGTTGATCTTCCGCGGTCATAAATATCGCGTTCTAAACGGCGGATAAAACGAACATCATCTTCAGTCTTAATAAAGACCTTTAAATCGGCCATATCCCGAATTTCTTTAATGTGTAAAGCCAACAGACCATCTAAAATAACAACATCAGCGGGTTCGACTTTTTTGGTTTCTTTTGAGCGTGAGTGAGTCTTGAAATCATAAACAGGCACATCAATTGATTCCCGGTTTTTAAGTTGCGTTAAATGTTTGCTTAATAAGTCAATATCAAGACTATGGGGATGATCATAGTTAATTTTTTGCCGTTCGGCAAAACTCAAATCGGCAAAGTTTTTATAATAGTTATCCATTGAAAGATGGGTTACAGGTTTATTTTTTAAATCATGGGCAATTTTACGTGCCACAGTACTTTTTCCCGAAGCCGTTCCTCCAGCAATAATAATAAAAAAGACAGGTTTCTTTTCAGTCATAAGGTTCCTTTTTATAAATTATACAAATTTTTAACCTTGGATAAAGAGGCTAAACAAAAGTTAAATGGAAAATTATTTTCTTGTTAAGAAAATAATTTTCCATTTAGTAAGTTTAAACATTTTGAATTTACAAAAAGCGGTTTGGTTAGTTTTTATTGGTTTAACATTATAATTATTACTTTTAATTCTTCTTACCAAAGCCAACGGGCTTTCTAAACAAACCAAACGTTTCCATGAGTTTGCAACTCTAAATATCAAAACTATGCCATCCGGCATAGTTTTGATATTTTTAAACACTCACAAAGTTAATAACAAAGTTGTATTGATAAAAAAGGTGTGCGTAATTCTCACCATCTTGGGTTTTCGTCTTGAAGTCTAGATTTACAAGAAAGACTAGTGAAGGCGAAGGCTCTTGGAACTTTTCAACTCAAAGATCTCCATGCATATAATAGACATTCCCGGGTTGGTATGGAAGCGTAAAAGGTTTATCGATATGTATCTCACGAGGGAGCGATACTCATTCGACTTCTGATTTCACTGTGCTCTCCACAATTTTGCCATCTTTCGGGCGGGCACTAATTTGATAATCTTTTATTCCATCACTAAAGCGCAGACGTTTTCCTTGCCAACTACCATCAACAGGAATATCTATGCGCACATAGTTTTCGCCATCTTCACCTTTTCATGATCAAAGACTTAATGGTTTTGCTGGATCAATATGTTTTGCCTCCCAATTAACACCCTCGATATCACCATTAGGCTTTGAGAGATAAGATAAAGACAATTCATAAGGTTCTAAAAAATTATTATCCGAAAACAAGTCATCAGCCTTATAAACTGAAAGGTTGTCTTCCACAACTTCTCCGTCAGCTGTAACAGAATAATTAATAGCATAGCTATATAACTCAATCAATTCAGGGTTGGTTTTGTTATAAACAGCTGGATTAATTTCGACAAAAACATTATTTAGTTTAATGTCCTTTGCAAACAACACCTTTTTCATTTTTTCAGCCGATTTCTTTGGTAAGGCAATTGGGGCTCCTTCATCATGAAGCAGGTGACCTTTAAATTCGGCAATTGAAAAATCTGTTTCTTTAAGTCCTGCTAGTTTCTTCACTACGTTTCGGTATGCTCTTTTAAATTCTTGAGGATTATTTGAAGCGTTTCTAAAGTTTGCTTCATAAGTCTTTACTTATCTTTCAGCAATCATGTTGGCATAAAGCGAAGTTAAAGAACACTTTTGATTATCAAAATACTTTTCGTAAACTCCTGGAATAGTGGCATAAAATATATCTTGAATATCTTGAGTGCTGCCATCTTTCCAATGGCTAAATTGCACCTTATTCTTATCTCAAAAAGTATTATTTTCGACCATGCAATAACATTATTAAATAAATTTTCAAAGGAACTTAATTCAAGAAGTTCAAGATTATGTTTATCAAGGCTATGTAAAGTTTGGTTACTAATAATTGATAAGGTAGTTGGTAGAGAAATAGTTCCTAAAGTACTAGTCGCTAATAAGGCTTTCAAAAGCTTCATATGACTCCTTTTAGATCAATTCAATCTTATAAATAAAGATATTCTCCTACGCAAATATAACCTAACTTTTTTCTTTAATTTTTGTTCCTTTCTATTGCTTAATGACTTTGAAATTATAATAATTAAAAAAATAAAAAAATTTATTAATTAAGACAGCCTTGTAATTAAGTGTCTAAGAATTAAACAACTTTATATAAATCTCTAAAAATATTCAAAGGAATAATTAGGCGAAAAGTCATCTTTGGAACTCATCAAAAGATATTTTAATTTTTAGTTAATACCAAATAAGAATCAAAGACTAAAAAATAAAGTTATTTAGCAAAAATATCATCTAGTAATTTAAGGAAGTTAAAGTATTTTATAGAAGGTCATCTTTATAAGGAGGACAACTTTATGTCATTAATTAAAAAACGTAGTTTAGCTTTTTTTATTGCTACATTATTTGTTTTAGCATTTTTATTCATTGCCGTTTATGGTTTTGGTTTTAAACCAAAAGGGGAGCCAATTTGAAATCTTGGTGATCTTGGTAGTATGACAAAGATTTATGATGAAATGGGTGAAAAATTTGTCGGCATTAGCTATCGCTTAATGGTCACGGCAATATCTATTTCCGGGATTCCGATTATCATGTCGTTGATGCTAATGGTTTTTATTAACGTCACTAAAATTAATTTAGAAGAAAGGTATCGCTTATATTTCTGGTTAATTTGGACTATTATTGGTCTTGTGATGGTGACCATTATTTTAATGTTTTCAGGAGAGTTAAACTTCATGATTAAGATGGCTAATTATAAAGAAGGAATCATGAACAATAATTCCAATTTTGTTAATTATTGAAACGGTGGATATTTTGCAGGATTAATAATTTTTACATTACTTCCAGCAACTATAATCTTTATACCTTTTGCTTTTAAAAAGAAAAACAAAAAATAATCTTTATAGACTTTATAAATAAAAAACAAAGGTTAAAACCTTTGTTTTTTATTTATAAATATCCAATATTATATCTTTTAACTGGTGGGTTCTTTTGGAAATTGTATCAAAGTCTCATTGATTTATTGATTCTAGATCTAGCAAAATTTCTTTTTTATAATCAACTTTTTTTAGAGTATAACCTTTGTATTGCGGCATATTTAGAACATTAGAATCCCTTTTATAAATTTGAATTTTCTTTTGTCAATTAGCATTTGAGGCTTCGGAGTTTAAATTTTTATTTAGAATTAATGCATTTCCTAAAAGAGCAACATGTTCAAGATGTTCGGCCTTCATCCTATCCTTCGAAAGTTCAGGAATAGCTAGGCGAAGGTCCTTTTCTCATTCATTATATTTTTGTGGCATAATGTGTTCACGGCTTGGGGATATAGGGCATGAATATCTATGATTTTCCCTAATTGACATTGAACAATGGTTATCCAAAAAGTAATTAACTCGAAAAATCAATTTAGTGACAAGTTTATCTGCTTCAATTGGCATTACTAAATATTTTTCAAAAATATTATCGACCGGCAATGTTAAAGTGGAAACTAATCTTTTATTATTAAAGCACTCATGTAAGTTCTCTTTTGTTAAGTTTAATCCCTTATCAATTACTTGAGTTAATATCCTATCCATTGATTCACTCATAGATTGGCCACGATAAAGAACAGTCTGAAATCTTACTTCATAATTTTCGATTTCGAATAATAACTCTCTTAGTTTGTTTAAATCATTTATTTTGCGAGTATTTGAATCAAGATATTGCTTAATTAGAGTCATTACTAGAGCATTATAGATGTTCCTAGTCCCAAACATGAATAAAATATCACCAATGTTATATAAAAATGAACTAGTTTCTAGGAAAAGTTTCGATTCTGTCATTTCTAAAAATAAGTCTATATTTCAACTTAAATTTTTAATCAATTTACCATAGGTGTCAAAAGTAAGACGATTAGTATTATTAGATAAAATTTTAATTTCTCGTAACAAAATTAATTTGAATATTTCATATAATTCATTCTTATTATTCTTTGCTCGAATAATTTTTTCTCGTAAAACATCATCTTCACCATCTACCAATACGCTTCGGTATGATTTCACGTAAGTGGCAATAAAGGAATTTATTTTTCCATCATTAATAGATTTCTTATCCTCAAATTTTTTTAGAATTAAATTATCAAATAGTTCACCTAATTTGTCTTCATGGATAGATAAAGTTGCATCATCAACATACATTAATATTAAATTTTTTATTAATTCAATCGTATCTAATTCAACCTTGTGCGTATTCATGTTTTCAAACATGGCAAATTCATCTTGACTTGTATCTTTTGTTAAAGTGAAATAAATTTTTGATAAAAGACTCTCAGTAAAATCAAACAATTCTTGATCGGATAGGCCATCATTTTCGTTAAAAACATTTTTGATCGTTTGATAATTCCTATAGATTGTCGATTTATTGATATCTATTTCATTGAATTTACTAATCATCAAAAATTTATAGTCTTGGAAATCATGATTATAGTTTAGATGTTCAAAGATAAAGGTCATCTTGTTAGAATTACGTGTTTCGTTTAAAACAAATAGTTGATTAATAAAAGGATCTGGCTCAATATCTCTTTCACGAAGAACATCATATAAAGCTTTTAAAATTATTAAAAGACTAGTAAAACGTTGTTGCCCATCAATAATCTTCATTGGTTTTTTATTAACCGATATTCCTAAATCGTCCTTAGGTCAATTAACAACAAGATTACCCATGAAGTGATATTGTTTTTGTTTTTTACTAATTCCTAAAATATCATTAAATAATTTTTTTATATCTTCACTTCCCCATTTATAATGACGTTGATAAATAGGGACTTTAAATGATTGGTTTTGCGAAATAGAATTTTCAATTAATGAGCCAAATGAAACAATTTCAGCAACAATTAAATTTGGCGTCGGATTTTTTGTTTGTTTAAGTTTGTCTTTTAAATTAAAAACTTGTCTTTTATATTTATCCGATTCATTTTTTTTAACGATTATTCTATTTAGCCTTGGTGTAGTTCCTTCAGACATTATTTTTGCATAAATGTCTTCATCTTCGAATAAAAATAAAATCGCTTGTCTTTTTAAAATCTGAAAAGATATTTGCCGTTTTGAAAAAAAAGAAGGCGTTAAAATATTTTCATAATATTGTTTAGCTTTTTCAAAGTCTTTTTTGTCTAAATTAAAACAATTTTTTAGATTACGGTCGCTAAAAGGAGTAATTTTATTCAAAACCGAAATGAAGAAGGTTGTCAAAAAATTTTGTTCATTAAAAATGGTAAAAGGAGTTTCAAGATCTTCTTCGTCAAAATTATCATATTTAATCTTTTGCAAATTATCTCTATATCAACTTAATTTTTTATTAAATTCTGGACCATCTAAATAGTGAACTATTACTTCATCAAAATTGGTAGTATTTCTTAATTCGGAGTTAAACCTATAAAGAAAGTCAGAATTAAAAAAACTATCCCTTTTTTCTAAACATATTTGCTTATTTTCAATTTCAATTATTCCCAAACTAATAAGGCATGTAAATAATTGGGATATGGTGCTTTCTGATTTATCAAGAGTGGTAAATATTGATGGCTTATTTGGAGCTTGAATCATAAAGCCATTACCATAATCATTTTTATAAATTTTAAATTTTTCTAAGCCCAACTTAGAGAACATTTTACGAGCATCTACTAAATAGGTTTCGACATTGGTACCGATTTTTCACATTTTAGTCATCGTTTTGTATCCTTTGATTTAAGTAATTAATATTTAAAAATAGATATTTTAGGACTGGTACAACTATACTATTGCCAGCTTGGCGGTAAAGTTTTTCTTTATTATTAATCGGATGAATAATAACTTTTTGGTAATCTTCCTCATCGAAGCCCATTAACATAAACGTTTCGCGTGGAGTTAGAAATCTATAGTTAGAACTACTCATATTTATTTCTAATTTTGGTACCTCTAATGGAGTGCCGATCAAGCTAATCACTCCACAATTGGGGTTACGATCTTGCTTAGTAGTCACAGTTCTACACTTCTCTTGTATTTTAGCTTGTGTTGTTATTGATAATGTTGTTGACCGTTTTATTAATGAGTCATCATCAACATTATTAGTCGAATAGTAATGGCATAGAAGGGGGTTCTTTAATAGCATTTTTTCACGACTTAGCGTCCATCGTGGTCTAGCTTCCATGGCTTCATTAAAATATTTTTTAATACTATAATCTAGTCGTAGAACGTCACTAAGATTTGATTTTTTAGAAATATTTCAAAAAGAATTATTATTATCAGTAAATAATCTTGGTAAATTTGTTGGAAGATTAGTATTATGTTCCCAAATATCAATTATTGAATTATTATCCAAAACACTTAATGCATAAACGCGCTTGCGTTTTTGTGGACTGCCATAATCTTGGGCATCCAAACAATAAGTTTGTGTTTTATATCCATATTGATTGTGTAAATGTTCTATTCAATCAGAATAATCTCCTTTATGTTTGGCCTTAATCATATTTGGAACATTTTCTAACAAAAGAAAAGAAGGCAACTTTCCTTCTATTTGCAAGCCTTGTAATAAACGGTCAATTTCTCATAAGAGACCGGACCTAGTTTTATCGCCATTTTTCATACCGCCATTTTTTCCGGCAGAACTTAAGTCTTGGCAAGGAAAAGAATAAGTAATCAAATTAATATCCAAACTAACTAACGAATCAAACTCGATTTCGGTAATGCTACCTAAATTATTGGCATTTTTATATGAAGAATAAAGGTGACGCAAGGTATTATCGTCTAATTTGTTAAATTTCTCTAAGCTAATAGGTTTTTTAGAATCCAAGGAATGTGTGAATTGACTTAGGTAGGCTTTTATATCATCAATTGGAATACAAGAATCATAATAAGATTGATTGTTAAAATGAATTGAATTATAGGATAAATTTGCGCCAATATCTCATTCACTAGTTGCAACAATTTTATAATCTAAAAAATGTTCTTTTTTCAAAAGCTCCAAGGCTTTACGCTGGGCTCCAATTCCAGCAAACGTTTCAAATACACGAAGCATGTTTATCAAATTTCTATTTATTTATTTATTATTGATATATATTCCAATCAATATGGCTAAAAGTCAATAACCAATAAGTGTATAAAACGATAAATAAAAAAATCTTCCGTGGAAGATTTTTTTAGCAATTATAATTTTAATTAGCTAAGAAGGATTCTAATTTGGTTTCCAATTCGTTTTTGTCGAAAAGATTTTGTAAAATTATTTTCCTATCGAAATCAATTGATTCTTCGAGATCCAAACCACAAACAACTGCCAAAATATCAGTATCAGTTGGATCAAAAGAATTTAAATTTGTATGGGCCGCTTCTAAATCATCGCGATTTAAATTTGCTAAAACATCTTTAAGATTCATTTCAATTAGCAATGATGAGCCAAGACCTTGGCCACAAACAGCTAGAATTTTTTTCATAACTAAACTTGCTCCTTATTTTTTTGTTTGATGTTTCTTTGTCGTACTTCAATTAATTGTTTATCTTGATCACGAACTAATTTTCGATTTTCATTAGTTCATGATTTTGTTAGTTTTTCTTTTTCTTCTTGGAAAATTTTTTTCTCACTTTGAGAGTTTTTCAATTGCTTAATTGCTTCTTTGTAAGTTTTGTTATTTGTTTCAATAAGAAGTTGAAATTCCTTACGAGTCGCCTGTTTTGCTAAAAATAACTCACGATATGCGATATTTTTTTTCATTTTTTGTTGGTGAGCAAATTGGCTAACTACCGGAATAGCGAATCATGTGGCAAAACTTAATCCCAAAAGTACCCATTTGCCTCCAAGATACTTAGTGATAAACCATGGAATAATGCCCACAAGATAATCAATATCACCTCAAATAACTTGGTTGTTAGTCGCCATATCTTCAGGAATCATTTTTAAACCTAAGAAAATTCATGGACTAATTTGGATTAATAAGCCGTTAACAAAACCACCAATTAAACACCCTCAAATGCCACCACGACAATTACCAAAGACACCAGAGGCTGCACCCGTGAAGAAATGAGGAATAATACTTGGGATCACAATCACAGCTCAACCTAAAATTTGGTCTGGTTTTTGGCCAATGGCTGAACTTACCCCGATATTAATACTAAACATTACTAAACCACCGACAACCGAGGCTAAAAAGCCCATAATTACCGCATTAGGAGCAAACGGAAAAACAATTGGGCAATCCATTGCCGGTTTGGCTTCAAAAATAAATTTATCAGAAATTCCCTTAAAGGCTGGGGTGATTTCTGCAATAAACATACGGACTCCAATTAAAAGTACCTCTACCCCCGCCGCAAAAGTGAACGCTTGTAAGATTCCCTGCACAATGATGGAATCACGGTCGTTAATGATCCCTGCATCAATCATGGCCTTCTCACCACGTACTCCTCACGTTAAAAAGTAAACGAATAAAAAGAGCACTAACATCGTTAGGGCAATCGCCACGTTCGTATTTCGTAAGAAATTTAAGCCTTTGGGAAAGTTAATCGTTTCAGTACTTTTTACTTCTCTTTGTCAATGATGATGAAGTTTCTTGATTCCACTCCCAATTCCTCCGGCGGCTAAATAAGAGAGCGAACCAGTGTGAGCTAAAGCTAATTGGTCATTTTTAGTAATTTCCTTGACATAAGGATTTAATAACGCAGGTGAAATAACCATTCACATTGAAGTTAATAATGAACCGATCAAAACTACTAACCACATTTGTGATTTTGGAATGCCTGCTAAAGCTAAAACCGAAGCCATCATTGTACTAAAGTACCACGCCGAATGACCGGTTAAATAAACATATTTTAAATTAGAAAAACGAGCAATCAATAAATTTAAAATCATTCCAAAGATTAAAATTAATGATCCGGCCGAAGCTAATCATTGTAAGTGCTCAATTTTCATAAATAAGCCTGGAATAACATCGTTATTAGCGATGAAACCTCGCCGGTTAAATAATAATTCAAACGCAGCCCCAAACTTGCCAATAGATCCACTAATAATGCCCGCTCCACTAGCAATAATTAAGAAACCGATAATAGTTTTAAATGTAGATAGCATAATTTCAGAAAATTTTTTACGTTGGATAATTGAGCCAGCTAAGGCAAAAACACCGATTAATAAAGCTGGCGTACCAAAAAAATTAGAAAAAAAACGAATAATAAGATCACTAAAAGAAGTTGCTAAAATAATCATTATTTTTTATGCCCCTCTAATTCTTAAATTTGTTAACTAAGTTAAATAAATCAGTGGTATCTTTAAGTTGATAAAAAGCATCATAAAATTCTTTTTTGCTAAATAATAAAGCCATTTCTTGGAGTAAAGATAAATGGGAGTCACTGTCCGTAGCCACTAAAACGAATAAAAACTTGACCGGTTTCATTTTTAGACCCGGAAACAATGTTGGCTCATCAAGATAAAGTAAACTAATTCCTGTTTTGAGAGTTGTTTCATTTGGTTGGATATGCGCTAAGGCTAAATCGGGGCCAATTACATAGTAAGCTCCAAAACGTTTTGTCTCACTAATAAGATGATTCAAATAATCTTTGCTAACATAATTTTTTGCCAATAAGGGCTGAATTCCGGTAGCTAAAGCAGTTTCTCAATTTTCAGTTTTTGGTTGAAAATTGATTAAATCTTCTTGAAATAAATTCATTATATTTGTTAATACCTCCTATGATTTATTTAGACATAAAAAGGATAAAAATGGCTCTATAAAAATAGCCAATTATTTTAAATAATTGGCTATTTTTTACTTGGAATAAATAAAAGGTTGCTATAATGGACGTCATTGTTAATGAGGATTGTTATTTCTACATACTATAAGAATCTCTACAATCTCAGATGGTTCTTCGTTTATAGAGACACATATTGCAAGATAGAACGTCTATGGTTATTTTTTTGCCTTTAACGTAACTTCTTAAATAAAATGTTCCATATGTTTTTGTCGTTGAAACCAGTTTTTGAAGGTGTTTTTTTGCTTTATTATTAACGACCAATAAACCACTTGATGAATTAGAAATTAGAGGATTTTCAAGAATTTTTTGATGATGAAAAGAAGAAAAAGTGAATATAAAGCTTGTATTAGGTAACGGTATTATACGTTCGCAATCTGTGCGCTTATAACGAACATTATATTCATTTAACAAAGAGCCAGAAATTCTATCTATGATAACTCCATATGATGTTATAACACTTCAAACTTTTCCAATTTCTAATTTTAATTTCGATTCTTTTGAGTTTAAATCATTTACATCGTAACCAAAACAGTTGCATTGATTTAAATATTCATTAAAGTTAAAGCATAATTCATTTATTAATGGTATGTCGCTCAACGTTCTATTTTTACACTCTGATATAGCTCTATTAAGATCATTAACTATGAATTCATAATTGTGTCTTTTGATACTTTTTAACAATTTAAGTAAATTGTTAAAAAACTTCCTATACATGAAATTGCCGAAATTATTGCGGCAATCATTGATATTGTTTGTGTTTTGTCCATGAAATGATTTTTTCTATTCGTTACAATTTTTAATTAATAAATTTTGAAAATATTCCTTAACTTCTGGATCTGTGAAATAAATATAGCAACCTTTGGTGCCTCTTGTAAACAAAACTCGATAAGTGTTTAAAATAATAAGTTTTGCCTTATCCAATGATTCTTGATCACCCTTCTTAATTAGACCAATTAGGCCATTTAATGATTTATCTGTTTTGGCGCGTGCCAAAGGGTTCGTTTTCAAAAGGCCATTTTTAATGTATAAATCAGGTCCAACAATAACACCAACATAATCGAACTCTAAGCCTTGGGAGGTATGGATACATCCAACTTGTTCAAAGGAATTTTCACTAATAGCTCAAGTATTATCATTACTTAAGTTTCATTGTTTTTTGAATGTTGGCGATAAATCAATATCATATGAATTTGGGTCTTTTTTACTAACCCAATCTCAACAATAACCCGCTACTAGACGTGTCTTATTGTTGAGATTGTTTTTGGTTTCTAAGTCATTTGTCATTTCATCAATTGAATCATAAATCTTAAAATCATAACCATCCAATGTTAAATCTGGTTTTAAGCTCTCATTAAGGCTTGCTAAACCAAGAGCAAAATCTAACCATTCAAGAAAGTTGTTTGAACCACTCATGCGAAATTGTGAGTTTAAGTTTAATATTTTTATGTTTTCAGGCCTAACATTCATGCTTTTTGCATCGGTTAAGATTTGCACTTTCGAACCAATATCACTACTAGTTACTTGTTGTTTATCATCAACAAAAAAGACACTCACTAATGTTGATTCAATAATTTCTTTTATTTGGTTTTCACCTTTATTTTTAAACATTCCTGATTTGAAATTTAAGCGGTGTGCTTCATCAACTAATAAGACATCATAAGTATTGGGCATAGTTTTATAGAAAGAGCCTGACCCCATCATTAAATTATCCAATCGTGATTTCGTAAGACGTTGTCCTTGATCATTTTTATTTGATTTTTTATTAATTAGTTTAGTACTAAAAACACTTCTTAAAGCAGCATTTTTAGAAATATAGCTTACACTCATAGATTGTTTTAGAAATGAGGCTAAAAGTTGGAAGGCAATTACACTTTTTCCAGTTCCTGGAGCTCCTTCAATGATAACGACACGTTTTTGAGAATCATTTTTTGACTTTTTAGTCAGAGATTTGATTTCCTCAAAGGCAATTTTTTGTGAATCCAGGAGAACAAAATCTTCATTTTCTAAAATCAAACTTGAGATATCATTTTGCAATGATTTTGATGGCTGTTTTGGTTCTTGATCCAGTCTATTAATAATCCCTTGTTCATCAGGACCTTTAATTGTGTGACTTATATAATCACTAAGGAGTCGATTATCGCCATTGAAAAAGATTGGTGCTTCTTTTGTATAATATTCATAATGCTTATCTAATAACGGCTCATTATTAGCTTTTTTATAATTATGTAAATAAGCACAAATAATAAAAGCTAATTTTTCTTGGTGATAGAGACGAGAATAGTCCTTCATAAATTGGAAATATGACCATACTTGATATGAAGGATGGACTGTCTCCCTATTTGGATTGCCACCCAGAAAAGTGGTTACCAAGCCATCCTTAGTAGCTACTAAATTTGCTTTTTCTCATTGTTTTAATTCTATTAAAATCGCAGTTGGTTTTCCTTGGTTATCGGTCCCCGAAACAATCACATCAATCCGACGGTTTGTACTCGGAAGATTGTATTCAATAGTGACCCTAGATTCATTGGGAATTCTTTGGTCATTTAAAACATAATAAACTTCAGTTAAAGAATTTTGCCAAGAACGCTTTTCAGATGGCGAAGGTCTTTTACCTAATTTTTCCAAATAAAAATCTGCAATCTTATCTTGTATGTCACGGTTTTGAATGTCTTCCAAAAAATTATCTTTATTTTCTTGATAAATTATCATTTTGACCTTTCACTTTTCAATAAATTATAATATTAACTTTCGTCAAATTAAAATTTCCTGTTATTAAAAAGCAATAAAAGAAATATAAAAAAATAGCCATTAACAATTTAAAAAAAATACTAAATCTAATGATATGTAATTTAATTTAGTAAAAATTAGAATAGAAATATTTTTTATAAAAAAATATCAAAATTGGATAGTACAAAATTTAAAAATAAATTTAAATAGATACAAGATTTAGCACAATAAATTTAATTTCTTAATTTTGGTTATTTTAATAAAAGGAAAATAGAGAAGTAAAAAATAATAATTTTTGATATTTTTAATCAATTTATTGTTCTTATTTTCTAATAAATATTATGTAACAATAATCGCGATAGAAATAATATTAATGAGTTAAGAGTTCAGAAAAAATATCTACAAATAAAAAGAAATTTTTTATTTTTTTTCGTTACTAAAACGTGGCAATTTGTTAATGTTTTAGTAAGGAGGTAAAAAAATAATTATTAACATCACACATTATAAAAATATCGAAATTGAAAAGGAAAAATTATGAAAATAGATTTACATTGTCATACAAAAGCAATAAAATCTGGGGAGCTATCATCTCGGGATATGCCTAATGATGAAAATAGCTACAATATTTTTATTAAAAATAGACTTTCAAAAAATGTTCTAATATCAGCGATTACTAACCATAATAGTTTTGACTTGGAACAATTTAATAATTTGGTTGAATTTTCAAAAGGCCACATTCTTTTTCTACCTGGTGTTGAAATTGATGTATTAGATTCTGAAAATATATCACATAATTGCAATATCATAATTAATCCAAGTAAAAAAGAAGAGCTTTCTAAATACCTTAATGATAATGTATCAAATGTTGATAAGTTTTGTATTGATTTGGACAAATTTATTGATTTGATAAAAATGTGAAAAGCAATTACATTAATCTCTTCTAGTTCTAAAGGAGAAAACTTTCCCGTTAAAGATATCAATAAGATAAAACAAAAATCAAAGGATTCTTTTGTTTATTTTTTAGAAGCTTCAAATAGAAGAAGCGCTTCTATTATAAGTAATCATGATTATCCTTCCTTTGTTGGATCTGATTCTCAAAGATGAGATGATATAGATGCAACCAACTTGCCAGAAACAGAGGTAGAAATAAAAGATTTTAATTCCTTACGAAATTTTTTATCAAATAACACTTTATTTGGACTAAACCAAAAAGACCTTTATCAACTTTCGGTTTTGCCAAAAGACCAAGGTAAAGCTTGAGAATATAAAATTGATTTAAATTTGAATTCCGGAGTTAACATAATTGTTGGTCCAAAGGCTTCTGGCAAAACCATCCTTTTACGAGGAATAAAAGAAGAGTTAGAAAAAAAATTTGCAATAAATCCGGATTTTTACGAAGGCAAAGATGATTACTACAAAATAGAAAAAGCCCTAATCAAAAATTTAACCACAAATAATCTAAATATTTCAAACGAATGAAATGAAGTCATAACGAATATTAAAATGGCATCATCTATTAATTACTCACTTATTTTAAGCAATTATAAAAGTTTCAAAAAATGGATTTTATCCCAAAAAACAAACAAATATAAAAAAATAAGTGAAATTATAGATGGGCCTCATGCTTGAAATAACCAATTGGAAGAACAAAGCAGACAAGAAATTAATGAAATAATTGGTGATATTCAATCTATAAAAAATTGCGAAAACATACTTGTTAAATATGAATTAGACGAAGAAATAAGAAAGGATTTCAACCTAATAAAATTAAAAGTTCAAGAAGTCCTTATACAAAAAGCTATTTTGCTATTTATCCTAAAATTCCAAAAAAAGTTAATAAATGGAATAAAGAATAATTTAAAAAAGATGTTAACAAAAAAAACAGATTCAGTAACTAAACCATCAAAATTAGGAATATATGATATTTGATTAGGACGAATTAATTGCAAGAAAGCAATTGACAAATTATTGAATAAAAATGAAAAATTGAATGGCGAAAAATTTATTGGTGATGTGGTATCTAGTGATGGGTCTCAAGAAAAAATATATATTAAAGTTAAAAGTTTTTTATCAACTCCTTCACTTTGCAAAAAAAATAGAGATCAAGAGTTTATTGTAAAGCCTAAGAACAAGGCTAAAACTTTGTTAAAAAAAATTGCTGATTTAGATGGAGAATTTTTTGGTAATTCTTTTATTGAATTGGCAAATGTAATTTTAGAAAACTCAAAAGAAATTAGTGACGCAAATGATTTAGTTAGTTTAATTAAAGAATATGTCAACCAAAAGGGTGATTATCATAAACCCTCAAGTGGTGAGGAACAATTTTTAGCCTTGTCTAATTATTTGAATGATTTAAATAAACAATTTTACATTCTAGACGAGCCAGAAAAATCTTTAGATAACAAATTGATAGTTGATTACATAGTTGACAAAATTAAAGAATTGGAAAAAAATAATAAAATTATATTGCTGATAACTCATAATTCTAACATCGCAATAAACACTAATCCATTAAACATAATTTATCGAGAAATTTCTAAACCTTACAATAAAACATATATTGGTGATAGTTTTTCTGGCCAACTTCGTGATGTAGAAAAAACTTCAGCAAATATTGATTGGAGACAAAAATCATTGGATATATTGGAAGGCGGAAGAAAGGCCTTAAATTTACGAAAGGAATATTACAATGTCGAATAATTTATTTTTTTTAGAATCTACTCCGCAAGAAATTGTTATAACAAATAATTCAAACAACGATAAATACACTTTTAGTATTGACAATCCTACTGATCAAGAATTTGATGAAACTTTTTCTAAAATATTATTTTTTCTATCAAGTTTAGATGTTGAGGAAATTAACAAGTTCGAAAATAAAGTAGGAATATCTGAAAATAGAAGCGCTGAGATGCATAGAGAATTTTTAGAAGGTTTTAAAGATTATTTTGAAAATGAGATAAATAATATAATTAACGACATTATTAAAATAAAAAAAATAGAAACTATTTAATCTAATAAAAGAAGACACTTTCACAAGTTTATAATATTTTTTTTATTAAAAACTTCGCCTTTAAAGATGTGTGAAGTTTTTTGTTTGTTCAATCAAAATTTGTTGAAAAATTATTAAGAAGAAATAATAGTTATTCATAATTATTTATATTTATTTGTACTTAAATATAAATAAATATTAACTCTTTTGTTTAATATTTATCTAATCTTCAATAGGTTCTATTTGTTTTTTTCATTTTAATCTAAGCATAATTTTCTAATATATGAATATGACATGTTTGTTTGATTTTTTTCCACTTTAAATTTAACAAAATAAAAATTCTCCTTGGGTAACTTAATAGCAGTAATAAATTTTCACCACTTTTGTACCTCTAGAGAAATTATATTTAACCAATTTCTAATTGAGTTTTTTGATTTAAATAGATTAAAATAAAAATTTAAAATTATGAATTCAACGATATTTTCAACACCCTTACTTTGGTATTAAAACCATAATTATAAGCTGTTGGCGATATGATTAATTCCTTTTTATTTTCTTTAGTATAGTCAAAGTTAATTTCTTCTAAATTATCTAAAAACCGCATCTTATCAATTTTGTCAAATGGATAATTAAAACTACGTGGTGGCTGAATTTTGCCTCCTTGTTGGATTACTTTTACATGCCCACCCGATGGTAAATCATAAAGAAAAGCGAAGTGTTGGTTATCTTTGGTACTAATAATAAAATCATCATTATTCATAGTTAAAATTTCATAATCATCGAAAAGCATAAACCCATATTTCTTTACTCATTGACCAAATACCTTAATTGTTTCAATTTGTAATGGTAGCATTTTGCCATTTTCATTTAAAGAAACATTTAATAAATAGTTAGCTTTTTGTTTACGAGCTTCCACAAACTTGAGAATGAGATCACCTACTGATTTGAAGTTATAATCTTCATTAGCTAAACCTCAATGATCATTAAAACTTTGGCAAGCTTCGGCCGCTAAATCTCGTTGACAAGCTTGGTAATTAATTTCCTTTAAATGAGCTTGTTCAAAAGTTAAAACATCTACGTGACTATTCTGTTCTTTTCCAGCGTTAGTTAGCCCCGAATTATTCACAATAATTGCTTCAGGGATATAGCTTCGAATTAATTGGTAAAGTTTTTCTTCTTGTCAATCGGCTTCTTTTTTTGATCAGTTACCATCAAACCAAAAGCCACCTAAATCAGGATATTTTTTACATAAAATTTCTACTTCACGATTGATTAAAGTCAATTGTTCTTCGAAAGGAATGCCTTTTTCATCTCACATTCAATCCAAAGTACAAAAATAAAGGATTGGCAGAATCTTTGCTTGCCGGCATTGAGTAATAAAATCCTCAATTATATCATTTTGAGTACTTGTTTCCGTAATATCGTGTTCTGATAATCCTTCGCTATCAAAGAAACAAAAACCATCGTGATGTTTGGTTGTTAAAACTAGGTAACCAAAGTTATTTTCTTTTGCAAGACTAACAATCCCTGATATATCTAGGTTTAGTTTTAATTGTGACAAGGGTGAAAACATTTCGTAATAATCATGACTATTTAAGTGGTACATATTTTGGTATCATTCACCTTTACCAATCTTATTATAAAGGCCGAAATGGAGGAAAAATCCTAACCCAAGGTTGCGAAAATTTGTCACTCTTGTGATTTTGGGAAATTTGTTATTCATTTTAATTATTTCAATCATCTTTCTATTTTTAGTTGTTAATTAGTAAATCTTTTGACCATTAGCCAATTAGCGATAAAAGGGTAATTACGCCGCTAAAAAAAGCAAATAAGGCAAAGATTAAAAAAATATTTTGTTTCAAAAAGAGGAAAATTTTTTTCGGATTTTGAAAAGTAAAAGTATGGTTTTGTTTTCTTTTATTGCTAAGGTGTTTTCAAAAAAGTATAAGTCCAAACAATAAACAAATGGAACCAGCCATAATCTTAACGGTTAACATCTTGCTTATTTTTTTCTCTTAACAAACTATTTAGTTCATCAGACACTTCTTGAACTCCACTACCGATGATGATTTGGAGATAATTGGGGCCGCTTTTTTTAAAACCATAAATTTTCAATTTACTAATTTCCTGATCATCAATTATCGAATTATCCTTTAACTCTAAACGCAAACGCGTCGCACAATTATCAACTTTGACAATGTTATCTTCCTTCAATAAACGGAAGAGGTTACTTGCTAAAGTATCTTGTGAAGTTATTGGTAACTTCTTTGTATAACCTAGCGATTTTTCGTTTTTATCACTAGTTTGCAATTGGTCAAACTCATTTTCTCCACGACCTAATGTCTTCAAATCTTTATAACGAATCAAGAGACTAAAGACACCAAAGTAAGCTAAACTAGTAAGAATCGCATTCGGGATAAGTCAAAGAGGGTTAGCCAACCACGGAATACTACTTGATGAAGCCATTTTTCATGAGGTTGGGATTGATAACACAAAATCAACTCAACCCGCACTAAAGGCAAACCCAGCTCGTACTCCCATTGCTGCAGGAATAGCACCAAAAACTGAGTTTAATAATGATTGGACTAAATAGATTAATGGTGAAGCATACCAAATTGGTAAGATTAATGGTTCACCAACACCAGTTAGTGAGCAAGCTAAAGTAAGGGGCAACATTAACGAAGCTACTTCTTTACGATTCTCCTTCTTGGCACAGAAAATAATTGCTAACGATAATCCTCAGTAACCGCCCATAATTTCGGCAAAAGAACCAACTTGGAAAAGACCCGATCCTTTTATTCCGGCTGTAAAGGCCGGAATGTCACCATTAATAACGCTGCCATCGACATTCGTAAATGGTAATTGGAACCAGAGAAATGTGTTTAAAACGTTATGCAAACCAAATAAAACCAAAATTGATTTGAATAATGTATGAATAAATGAGACTCCGAATGCTGCAGCATTATTAGTCCCTCATTGTGTTAAAACAACACCGAACTTCACCAAAGCAAATTGGACTCAAGGCCAAATAATGGCAAAAAATAAACTTGTGGGGACCATTAGTAAAATGCTAATTAGTGGGATAAAGCGACGTCCTTCAATAAATGAAAGATAAGCAGGCATTTTTATCGTATGTCATTTGTTATAACTTCAAGCAGTAAAACCTCCTGCAACCAATCCTCCTAAAACACCAATATTCAGGGCATAAATCGCTTGATTATTTTTAATCATATATAGAAGTTGACTATATCCTTCCAAGGCTTTTAGTGGATCGTCAGTTGATGTTGAATGATAAATCAATACTTTATTGTAAAACAACGAAGCAAAACTATTTTCAGTTAATAAAGAAGCTAGAACTCAACTGGCCATTGCTCCAGCCAAAGCCGCTTCGCCGCGATGATCATTGGCTAAACCAAACGCTAAGCCGATTCCAAAAATAATATGGAGGTTATCAAAGGCTGGTTGGCCAATAGCAGTCAAAATTTTGCCAATATACCAAATGGCATTGTTTTCGGTAATACCCTTTAAACTTGTATCGGTCATTAGGGTGCCAAAACGTAAAAAAATTGCCGCAAGTGGTAAAACAATGATGGGGAAAAGCATCGCCTTACCCAAAAATTGGAGTCTTGTGAAAAAGCGACCATTGGAGATACCTAATTTGTCTCGAAAAACTTTTAAAGGGGATACATTTTTTTGTTCTTGTTGATTTTTCATTTTTTCCTTTCGAGCCGATTATGCCATCCCGAATTATAAAAAAGTGTTTATCCAATTGAAAAAATTTTCAACCTTAACTTAGAAAACATCTTGCTTTTTCAAAGTGTTTTTTGCCGTAGTTTGAATCATTAAACTTTCAATAATTAGTAACATAATTGTTAACATTGATACCTCAGCATTATCTCGATAAAATAAAAAACCTTCGCTAAACTCAAAATCAAGCACGAGGTCACTAGCCTTTAAATACGGATTATTTTTTATTTTTTTGGAAATAACCAAACATTGACCTTTATTTGCTCTAATATTTTCAAAAATATTTTTTCACCGACTATCTCGAAATTTATAGGAAACGATGATGTTCAAGGACTCCGCATTAACAAAATGCGAATAGGCAATTTGATCATCGCGGTCTGCCAAAAACACGGCCTGGATATTCAACCTCGTTAAATAATTATGAAAAATACGAATTAGGTTGACATTACCACCCATGCCATAGATGTAAATTTTCGATGACATATTAATTACTTGGGCTGCTTTTCTAAATGACTCTTGCTGGGTTAAATAAGTTTGCATGTTTTTTTGTAAAGCCGCTAAAAGACCACAATCTTGATAATTACTATTAGCTGGTAAATTTCTTACATTTTTGAGAAAACTATCTCTTTCTCAAATTAAAAAAAATTTAAAATTTTTAAAACCATCAAAACCTAAGGCTTTACAAAACCGCGTAATGGTAGCTGCTGAAGTATGAGTTTTTTCACCCAATTTGGTAATGGTAATATCCTTAATATCATCAATGTTTAAAAGAATGTAATTGGCAATTGTACAAAAGCTACTTTGATTATCTAATTTAGCAAAATTTTGAATTGCTTTGACTGTATCCATTTTCTAGACCTTTTTCTTTCACCACTTCGATTTTAAAACTATCGATAATAATGGCTAAGTTATCAAAACAAATCTTTGGTTAAAAAATTAAAACTTAAAATACGAAACCTTATTCCGCAGAGGACTTTGGTTTTTTGTTGCTTAAATTTAGTGTTTAATTAAAAATAATATAATAGACTTTAAAAAAACATTAAAAAAATCACCATAGGGGTGATTTTTTAAATATTGGGGGACTATTATTCTTCTGGTGTTATTAATAAAACTTTTGAAATTTAAGTTCAATTGCAATGATTAACTAGGAAAATTATGGGTACCCTTAAGGTGCAAACGTGTCTCTTAAGTTTTTTATAGTAGACTAATTCAATCAATTAGCATTTTAATAATTGAACATCAAATTAAGATAATCAAAAGCCATTTAATAATTTTTTCGTTTTTGATTTTATCTTTGATAAAGAAAGCCAGTATTGTTCCTCCAAGACTACCGACGAGCATTGGCAATGTAATTGTTAGGTTCAACTCACCATGACCAAACATCTTGTAAGAGAAAAGCAAATTTATTCCTGTAGCAATCGCAATCATTAAGTGTGAGATTGGCGCCGCTTGTTTAAAAGTTAAGGCACAAAGCAACACTAATAGAGGCATAATCAATGGGCCACCGCCCATACCTGATAAAGTGGTTACAAAACATCCACTAAAAACAATAAAACCAATTGCCAAAAGGTTAACGGTTTCACCGCCTGGCAACTTAAGATACCACCAATGATTGACATTTAGAGTTTTTGGTTTTCGCTTAATAAAATCTTTAAACATAAGGAGAAAAGTGACAATTACCAAAATAATTAACACCACTAATTGCGTTCATTTTGGATTCAATAAACTCGCTAAATAAAGGCCAAGGAAAATAAAGGGAATACTTAAGCAGACAATAAAAAGACTAAGTTTCCAAGAAACTTGCCGTTTGATTGCTGCAAAACCAACATTAAATAAAGCCGTTGTAAAGACTAATAAGGTGGAAACAAATTTTAATTCTGCAAAATCACGATTGGGAAATAAAAGTAAAAGGAGGGGGATAAAGAGAACCCCGCCTCCTACTCCTGAAATTGATCCGAGAAGTGAGACAAAAAAACCAATGAGAATGAGGATAGGAATCAATCAAAATAAGTTCATTAGTTTAAATAGTCACCTAAAAGAGGATTAATTATTAATAATTCCTGAGCTTTTTCGGCGGAATGATTTCCTAAAATCATTAGACAAGCCACCTTCGCATTCATTTGCGAATCTTGTAGGGCAGTCATTACTATTTCATCCGTAGCTTGAGTGATTTTTTTGACAATTTGGAAACAACGTTCTTCCAACTTTTTGTTAGTAGCCTGAACTTCGACCATGAGGTTATCGTAAACTTTGCCCATTTTAATCATGGTGGTTGTTGAAATCATATTCAGCACCATTTTAGTAGCTGTTCCAGCCTTCATTCTTGTTGAACCAGTCACCACCTCTGGACCACTAATTATGGCAATTGACAAATCACTAACTGCTTTAAATTCTGGTTCACTAGTCATTGCCAAACTAATGGTTTTGGCACCAATTTGGTGACCATAATCAAGAGCTCCCAAACAATAAGGCGTTCTTCCTGAAGCCCCAATTGCAAAGACTAAATCATTTGGTTGGAAATTATGTGCCTTTAAATCTACCTTGGCTTGTTCAAAGTCATCTTCAGCGCCCTCAATTGGTAAACGCAAGGCTAAATCACCACCAGCAATTATTCCGCAGAAAGCATCTTTGACTCCATAAGTTGGCAACATTTCACTTGCATCTAAAACTCCAATCCGACCGGATGATCCAGCACCAATATAGAAGATTCGGCCTTGGTTTTTTAAGGTTTCGTAGCATAAATCAGTTGCCTTAGTAATTGTCGGAATTTCTTTGGCAATGGCTTTAGCGATTTTTTGATCTTCATTATTTATTAAAGTTAAAATTTCGGGAGTTGTTTTGGTTTCTAAATGATGTGTCAGTCCATTTTGCGCCTCGGTGTTTATTTTTTGTAAATCAATACTTCCCATAATATTTCCTCTCTTTTTAAATTATTTTCCTAAACAACTTGATAATCTTTTAATTCTTGTTTAGCTTCCATAGATAAACGGGCATAACTAGTGGTTCAAAGCACTAATCAACCAACGACGGAAATATATAAACTAATATGACCGACCATTTTCCCAATAATTTTTGCTTTTGCTTTTTTAGCTTCCGCTTCTTTTAGCGACACTTTACAATCACTAAGATAAAGTTTCGTTTTTGCTACCCCATTACGAGATCAACGCGAATAACCCAGAATACAAATGGCAAACCCAATTCCGTAAACAATAAAGACAACCGCTAAATAAACTAACATTCCTTTAACTGCATTGCCATCAATTGTTGTCATGGTGATGGCAGCAACCAAACCACCAGGTCCTGTGGCGGCATTCATCCCAATCCCAAGACCTCCTCAAGTATTAAGGGCACCCATGATAAATCCACCACAAGCAGCACCAATACATGACAAGATAAACGGTTTAACGCGTGGCAACGAGATTCCATAAATTAACGGTTCACCGATTCCAAGGAAACCAGGCAAAATAGCTCCCGAAATTTGTTTTCGCAAAATTGAACCCTTACCAGCTAACACTCATAAACCTAAAGCAACACCAACTTGGGCGACTCCACCCATAGCCATAATTGGAAATAGCCCATTTACACCAGTACTATCAATTAAGGCAAAGTAAATAGGAATAAACCCTTGATGAACTCCCAAAGCCAGCGCAAAGAGGAAGATTCCGGCTAATAAGGCTGCTCCGAAAGGATTGGTATAAAGGTTATTAAATAGTCAAGTAATACCAGTGAAAAGGTAACCAGCCACGGGAATAACAAGGACAAAATTTAAGACTAACATCAGAACTAAAACAATCACTGGAGTAATAATCGTATCTAAAACTCCAGGCATGAATTGACGAATTGTTTTTTCAAGTTTAATTGTTATTCCTGCCGCAATCATGGCCCCAATCAGACCAGCATGAGGCGCTCCTAAAGAAGCCACTTTATTTTTATCTAAATTAATAAAGCCAACCGTAAACCAGTTATGTTCAATATCACTTGCTTTAATAATTTTTCCTAAAAAGTTATAGCCAGTGATAATATCACCTTCATAAACCGGGATAAAGACGCTTGCCACAGTGACACCCGCAAAGCCACAAAACATTGCTGACACTAAGGCGACTAAACCAGGGTTGCCGCCAAACTCTTTTCCAAGTCGTCAGCCAACGGCAATAATGAAGACATTGGTTAATAAATTTAACATCATTACTAAAATGTGGTTTCATGATTGCACTGTGGCGTTAGCATTAGCACCACCATTAACTGAAAGAATCAGTCCCGCAATTCCTGAAAGTAATCCAGCCCCAATAAAGGCAGGAATTAGTGGGGTAAAGACCTTGGAAATTTTGGAAAAGAAGCCTTTTACATGACCATTATTCTGACGTAATTTTGCCTTTTGTAACTGACCAATATCAGCAGCACTTTGGAAAGTAGGCGTCACCGCTTGACCATCTGCCGTTACTAATTGGGGAGCGGTTTTCATAAGTTCACCAAATTCTTTAGTAACTTTATTCACAAAGCCAGGTCCTAAGACGATTTGGTATTCGTCAGCCCCTCCCATTACTAAACCTAAAACTCCAGGTACTTGTTTAATTTTTTCAGGATCAAAATTAGGAAGTGCTTTAATCCTTAATCTTGTCATGCAATTGGTATAAGAAATAATATTGGAAGCACCAATTATATCGTAAATACTTTTCGCCACTTGGGCAGGTTGAGCCATAGTAAATTCTCCTTTTAGCTCCTTCATTATAAAAATAGGAGTTATTTAATAGCAAGAAAAAATACCTAATCTCGAACTAGTTTTAGCATTTGCAACTAGTTCTAGTAGATATTAGCAGTCAGACGCTGATGGTAAAATTCACTTTTTTGTTCAATGACCATCGCAATTAACTTATAGATGACGTAGGTCATCGCAATTCGCGACTTAAAAGCTAATAGACGAACTAAATTTTCTGAATCATCAATTTGGAAGCAGAGGTCAGCCAATTGGGATAACGAATTATTGCCACTTCGAGTAATTGCGATAATTTTTAAATCATGATTCTTGGCTTCCTTAGTCAAATGCAAAATTTCTGGAGTTTCTCCAGAATAAGAAAAAACCCAAAGCAAGTCGCTTGCTTTGGCACGAGTTAACGAAACAAACATATTATGAACGTCAGAAAAATAAGATGTTTGAAAACCGAGGCGTTCTAAGCGCACGCGGAATTCAAAGCAAACAGAAAGGTTGCCACCAACGCCAAGAATATAATTACAACCGGCATTTTCTAACCAACTAATTGCTTGATTATAAACTTCTAGACCATTTAACTTGGAAGTCACTAAAATTGGTTGAATCATTATTTCTTCTTCAAAAGCGTAGTCATTAAACGATGTTTCTGGAGCGACGGAACTAATATTTTCATTTTGCAAAATATATTTAAATTCTTTGAACCCATCAAAACCTGCAGTTTGAAAATATCGGGTAATACTGCTTTTTGAAAGGTAAGCTTTATGGGCTAATTCATTAATTTCTAAACTCTCACCCTTTTTTCATTGGTCATAAATTAAGGCAAGTAAAGGTGAGTTATTTTTATTTTTGATAAGAAAACTATAGGCTGATTTTGACATGTTAATAATCCTTTCTTTGATTAAACCACCTTTAAGTGGAAGTTTATAGTCCTTAAATTTTTAATTTCATTTATGAAAGGACAATAAATGACTATTATTTAAATTAACTTAGCTTAAAAATTAGTAGTTTAAAATCATGAAAATAAAAACTCTCTTTTAAAGAGAGTTTTTATTTTTTGGTTGATTTTTTGGTTTGTTTTGCTTAAAAAGCTTCATCAAAATTGTTACTTTGACTTACAAAACTTCCTTGGTGGGACGGATGACAACTTCGTTTCAAGACGTATCAAATGGTAATTCAATTGCTTGTTTGATTGTCAAGGCTACTCGATCAGGAGAAATACCATATTTGGCATAAAGAAGATCTACGTCCGATTTAATTTTGGCATCTTTGATATCATTAATAATTTCGGTATTAAAAAAACCCGGTGAAATAGCGGTCACTCGAATATTTAAATTCTTTGAACTTACTTCTTGGCGTAAGCCTTCATTAATCGCCAAAATTGCCGCTTTAGTGGCCGAATAAATAGTACTAATTGGACTCACCACATGAGCTGCCACTGAGGAGATATTAATAATTTGTCCATTATTTCGGGGAATCATTCACTGTAAAGCGGTGCCAATGCCATATAAAGTGCCTTTCAGATTTGTATCAATTAAGCGGTCCCAATCATCATATTGTCGGTCACTTAAAAAATTCCCGGGATAAATACCGGCATTATTAACTCAAACATCAATTTTTCCAAAATGGTTAATCGCTGCTTGGGCTAGTTTTTCAACTTCAGCTATTTGACGAATATCGGTAACTTGGTAAATTGCTTCACCACCATCGCTTTCTATTTCTTGAACAAGAGCCTTTAATAAAACTTCGCGACGTGCTCCTAAAACTAATTGATAATCATCATTACTATTACCTAATAACTTGGCAAGAGCGGCTCCAATCCCACTTGAGGCACCTGTTATTACGACAACTTTTTTATCCATAAGTTTTAATCTCCTTTTAGTTGTAAAGATTAATTTTTTTAATTGGTACTACTTTATTAGATTAATTGTTTGAATTAGAGACTGAACCTCGATTTCCATATTTTTTAGTTTTTGGAAGTCAGTTTTAAAATGCTCTTCACATAAGTTAAAACCGAAACCGTTAGTTATTTCCTCAATCATTTGATTAATCTTGAGTAATTCAAGTGATGGATCGAATATATAAGGGCTTCCTGAATAAAGTTGTTTCTTAATGTCATATTTTTCTTGGATAATTTTTCTTAAATTTTCTAATTCCTCAATTTTGTTCATTTGGTTTTTTCTACACTCTTTGCAATTAAACAAAATATTATTGATTTCTATTCCAATTTTTGTTTTCTTTTCTACAAGTTTTAGAGCTAAATCTGTTTTTACTTTATTCGGATCATATACATTAGTAATACTTTCTGGCGAATTTATTCTTGACCCTTTGGTTGCTTTTTGTCTAGTTTTATCGCCCCTATTGTCTATTTCTATAGAATTCTCACTAGCTAATTTCTTTCTATCTAACATTTTGTACCTCTTCTTTATTTTAATAGTCATTTCACTATTGACATATATATGTATGTTGAAAAATTTGAATGTAATAACAAAGATACAAAAAAATTATCGTTTCTCAAATTGTTGAATTTTTTTCTTTGTTAAACAAACATTTTTACAAAATTTATTATGCCAAACATATAAAAATAGACTTTAACATCTATTGTAATTATTAAGAATTTATAAAGTTCCTCGATAATTAAAAATATAACTAAAGTAGTTTTTCATTAGTTTGTCAATTTTTAAAACTTAGTATTCTGCAAATTTGCTTGAAACTTTACAAATGTATTTAATGATTTCTTTTTTTGGCTGTCGTTTGTACGCCTGATTTTAATAAGACCTTTTTCAATAGTTAGTGATTTTGCTTTTAAAGCCGTGATGAATTAAAAAAACACTTCTTAATTTTGAAATTAGTTTGCTTTGTTAATCTTGCTAATTTCTAAAACAATATAAAAAATTGGTTTTAAAATAAATTAGCATATCTTTCGTCTATTTCATTAAATCCTAAATAAATAAATTTTTTTAGTGACTACATTGACAGTTATATAATGGTAATTAATTCATACGGTAAGTGAAATTACACTTCTTTTTTAATTTATTTTCCTATGCCATTTCAATAAAACAGAATGTTTAAAAAGTAAAATTTTAGGTAAATTAAAAACATAATTTTAGACTTTGAATCTTATAATCAACTATGAGAAGGAAATTTGATTGTTATTCTCATAATTTGGAAAGGAGGTGAAAAAGATGAAATTTGAAAGAAGAAATCTATCACAATATGATATAAATTCAGCATGAAAAAAATCTGGCGGTTTAATTTTTGACTCTAAACCTTACGGCATCGCTTATTGTCCTAAACAATGATGCAAAATGACTTCCGCTGTGATGGATGCTGCGAGTTATGGAAACCATTCTGATGCGAGTTGAGTAGTAGACCATATAGTTCCTCTAGCTCAAGGCGGCGCTAATGATTATTACAACTATCAAGCAATGCATAATTATTGTAATAGTTGTAAAGGTGATGCAAGATAACAATGTAATTAAAAAGACAAAAGAATTTTTATAAATATGGTTTTGCAAATATACAATATTGTTTTATAAAACCAATAAAACTTCGCGCTCAAATTCAAAGTGCGAAGTTTATTTATTTAACTAAATAAATAAACGATAGAGAATTTTCCTATTAAGGCGTTATTCTTTCATAATTGCGATAATCAATATAATGCATTAACGATGTTTTCAATTGAAGTAATTCTTTTTTTAATTGCAAAATAAATGGCTAATATATTTCATTATTGGTAGAGTTTTCGAACAGCGCGAACATAATGTTTTTAACGGCATAAGATCTCATAGAAGTGAAGTTGATTATAATAATTACCATAATTTATCATTAACTTTTTTATTAATAGTTCGATAATTTTTAGTGCTTTCTAAATATCTTTTAGAATTTTATTATCGTTAGTTATGGACAATCTAGGACCAATAATGAAACATTTTTCCGTTGCTTTAGGAATATTTAAATAAACAAAATTATTTACTTTATATTATAACAACTCTTTTTACTACCTTTTATCTCATACTTATTAAGTAAAAGGCGTGTAATACTTATAAAAAAACGTTTTTCTCACAATAAATTTACTTTGTTTTTTCACAAAATTATTGTTTTACTTAAATTTATAACTAGGTATTGGTTATATATAATTTTCAAGTTAACTACAATTTTTTATTTGATGACAACTCTTTATGCAATTTTTATGGAGCATCGTTTTATTTTTTGCTATGATTGTGCGCCTTTCTAAACTATTTATCTATTTTTGGCATCTAAATTCTAAATTTTTCGGTATGCTCATCACATTATATTTTATGCTTTTTAAATTTGACAAAATAAAAATTCTCTTTGTATACATTAGGAATACTAATAAAAATTATTAGTATTCTATACTTAGAGAATTATATTTCTTCGTTAACGAAAGATTTTCTGAATTATTTTGCTAATTTATTTGAAACTTTACGCATGTATTTAATGATCTCTTTTTTGGTCATTGTTTTTACATCCGCTTTTAATAAAGCTTTTTCAGTAGTTGGTAATTTAGCTTTTAAGGTCATGGCGTGTTTTTCTAATTCATCACGACTTTCACTAATTTTGTCTGATCCATCTAAAGTTGAACGTTCTTCCAAACTTAAGTCTGCTTTAGCAACTTTTGGTGCTTCGGCTTCATCAGTAGTTTTTTTAGTACGTTTTGGTTTTAGTTCTTGCGCATATTTAGTTTCGATTGTTGCCAAGTAATCTTCTTGGTTTTCGTTGTCCACTACTTCAGTCACTTCAACCATTTCAACTGCTTTAACTGTTTCGATTACTTTAGTTGGTTCAACCGCTACTTCACTAGTCACTACTTTAGTATTAGTAGTTACTTTTGCTGTTGGGACTTTAATTGGCATTAAGTCCGGGTGGGTTACTGGTTGGTTTAAAGTAGTTTGCACTAAATTAACCATTTTTTCAAAGTCTTGTGGGTTGTTAATTGCTAATTCTGATAGCATTTTACGGTTGACGTCAACGTTAGCGACTTTTAAACCGTGCATGAAACGTGAATATGATAGTCCATAAGGGCGAACTGCGGCGTTGATACGTGCGATTCATAGTTTACGGAAATCACGTTTTTTCTCTTTACGTCCGACAAAGGCATAGGCCATTGAGCGAACTACTTGTTCATGCGCCTTTTTATATGATGATTTTTTTAAACCATAATATCCTTTTGCACGTTTAATTCAACGTTTACGACGTGAACGCGTTACTTTTCCAAATTTTACTCTTGCCATTGGTTTTCTCTCCTAATCCTTTATCAATTAATTTTGTAATAGTCCTTTTAGACGTTTTTCATCACTTTTTGAAACCACAGTGCTTTTTTCTAGTTGACGTTTTTGTTTAGTGGTTTTTCCTAAAGCTAAATGTGAGCGGTAAGCATGACCACGTTTTAGTTTCCCTGACCCAGTTTTTTTCACGCGTTTTGCTAACGCGCGTTTTGTTTTCATTTTTGGCATCTTCTTCTCTCCTCTGTTTTCACTAGTAACTAGTTTTAATTAGTTTTTCTTAGGCACGACATACATGTCTAGAAAACGTGTGTTTAGTTTCGCTTCTTTTTCAATTTTGGCAATATCCTCAATTTTCTTATAGAAACGTTCCAAAGTCGCTTTCCCTAAATCAAGGTAGGTAATTTCACGACCACGGAATTTTAAAGAAATCTTGACACGATTACCTTCTTCTAAGAATTCTCGTGCTTTACGAGCTTTGGTATCTAAGTCATGTTCACCAATGTTAACTGTTAAACGAATTTCTTTATTTTCAGTTTTGACTTGGTTTTTCTTAGCTTCTTTTTGTTTCTTTTGTTGCTCGTATTTATACTTTCCATAATCTACAATTTTTGCAATTGCAGTACCATCAGGTTGCGTTCCGACCTGCATTAAATCTAAGCCAGCTCGTTCAGCCAAACCAATCGCTTCACCCTTAGATAAAACGCCACGTTTGTTTCCAAATTGGTCGATTACCAAGATTTGACGAGCGCGAATATACCCATTAATCGGATCTTGATGATGATTTCGGGCAAAGCGTTGATTTCTTGATTGGTTGTTTTGATCCATCTATAAACCTTCTCCTTGTTTTTGAAATTATTTTGTTTTTTATTATCCTTGAGAATTTTTAGAAAACAAAATAAAAAGTGTGCCGTCAAACAAAAGAAAGCACACCTTTAGTCTATTCATTAAATTCTAAATAAATAAATTGGTTTAGTGACCGCTTTGAAGTCAGATGAAGTCAAATGATTCGGACGGTGAGCTTGTGCTTCTTTTTTTAACTTTATTATTTTATCTGAATTAATCGAGAAATCAAGCAATTTGCTTAATAAATAAAATGGATAATTTTATGAAAAAAAGAAATTACTTTTCCTAACTACCAGTCTTAAAATAAACCCTAACCATAAATTAGGATTTCTTTTTATCCTTCTGAAAGGAGGTGAGATTTGGTATGGTTACTCAGGAAAAAGAAATTACTTTTCTAGAAAAAGGCATTGCTTGAGTTAATTCAAGTGGCCAGTTAGAGGATGGCGAACCGACAGGGATAGCTTTTTGCCCTGATGGCTTATGTCAATTTAGAGATAAGCGTCTATATTCTCGAAACTATGGAGCTCAAAGCGATTATAGTTGGGTTGTTGGTTATGTTACAGCACCCCACAATAGCCCCAATAATGTTGATAAAAGTCATGAACATTCTGAACATTATCAAGCAATGCATAGTTATTGTGATAGAGTCAAAGGTTACAATTAGAAATTATTAATCACTCAATACTACAAGGCCCCTTCGTCACTGCAAGATAATGGGGTCTTGTTTTTTATAAACCTCGCTCCAAACCAAAACTAAATTTGGAAAAGTAACCAAGAAAAATAGAAAACCTGCTCTGCTATAAAAAGCCAGGTTTTCTATTTTTGAAGTTTAACTTTATTAAAAGCTAAATGTCAATTGATTACTAATAATAAGGGGAAGACTAAGGTTTTAGGGTTTTAAAATTTATCTATAAAGTTCTAAAAGAAGGTACTTTGAGCTTTAGTTTTAGTTTCTTGTGATGCTGTAAACGGAATACGAGTGGTAAAACCATTTTTGGCAGCCACAATTTTGTATGTTGGTCAAACTTGGATATCTTGGTTTCAACGACTTACAAAATCATTGTAATTACTACGTGAAGCTGAGATTTCTCTTTGCGTATAATCGTTTTGTTTCATGGCTGCTAAAACAGTATCTTGCGATTTTAATTCAGGATAGTTTTCAAAAGCCACATTTAACTTTGTATTCACTAAGTCAACTTCAGTCGCTAGCTCATTACGTTTTTGATCATTCAATTTAGTGCCTGAACGCAAAGCAGCCAAAGAAGTGAAAATATCTTTATCAATATTGATTGATTGTTTTAAAAGGCCAGCGATATTTTCTAAAATTTGTACCCGTTGGTCTAAATAATTATCATATTGTGAAGCGGCTGCCTGAATTTTTTGTTCTAAGCGGTCTAAATAGTTTTTGGCTTTGATTTTTTTAATTCAAAAAATAAAACCTGGAAGAATAAAAAGCCATAAAACAATTTGAAAAATTTTTGAGCCCTTGCCTACTTCAATTTTAAGTTGTTTGTTAATTACATTAATATTTTTGCCAGTTTCCGAAACTGGTCCGGTCATTTCGTCAAGTCGATTTGCCATTATTTTTCTCCTTTTATTAAATTATCTTAAGTTTAAACCTTAGTTTAACGCATTTCAAAAAGTTTGGTGTTCATCAAATGTACCAGTTTCATGCTTAAAACTAATTATATTATCAAATAAATGAATATCTTTTCTTTCTAAGTTCTGCTTTTCAAGATAAGCATTTAACGCTGCATTATCAGGGTTTTGGAGACGTTTTTGCATTGCTAAATCCTCGACGTTTTTAACTAATACTGCCGATTCTTGAGCAACGGGAATATACTCCGTCCATCAGACCGGCACATTATGCCAATAACCATCGCCACCTAAAACCGGAATATAAGTCACGCGTTCAATGGTTTGGTAACCAAAGGCCTTAACCATTAGTTGTTCTAAGCCATTGGCAGCATTATTGGTCACAATTTTAAAAATGTTATTGGTTCGTGATAATGGGTGAATTAACTCATTACCAAAATTAGCTACAATAGCCTCTTTTTGCCAAGAAGCTAAATATTCTGGTGTCGCTAACGTCGGATATTCTATAGTACGCGGTTCTTGCAAAAGTGGAGTTGCCAAAAGGGGTGTAATTGCTAAATAAAAATTTTCAAAGAAAGTCATATTGCTACTAATAAAATTTTGACGAGCGGCTGCTAAATCAAAATTTTGGTATTTTTGAGGATTAAAATCTCATGACACATTGGTCAAATAGGTACCCATTAAGCAAGATAATTCTTGATTTTTTCACCAATAAAATTCATCGGCATGCGGATAATCCGGATTCTTAAGAAAATCTTCTAACTGCTTTTGAGCAAGATCAGAAAAGAGGAATCGGAATTGAATTTCATCATTCCGATTTAACGCATTAAATAAAACTTCAAATTCACTATTATTCATTAAATTAAAATCGTTACCGTCTTTAATCGCCTTTCGGGCTTTATTATCAAGTTTTTTCATAGCCTTTGTAATATCTCGCTCATTACTATGGACCAAATTGGATGGTTCACGTTGAAAATTTAGTTTCGGAGCTACTTCATGACTAAAAAAGAGTTCTTTAGTAGTTTTATAAAAAGGACAAGGTTGTTCGACAGAAGCTGTTAAAACTTGAGTTTGGATTCGGGTTTGAGTTTTTCCTTCATGGTCAGTATAAGTTTCGGTTCAAGAAATAGTGATAGACCCAAAATAGGCTTGCATTCCTAAATTATGGTGTAACTTCTCCACGAAAATAAAGGGGTTTGTAGCAATCTCCCCACTCTTAAGATCAATAACAGTTTCATCAAAATCAGTATTCCGTAAACCATGGTTTAAAAAATGTTGAAATTTATCTAGTTTTAAATAAGGATCAAATTTGACAATCGGCAAGGTTTGCTCTAATAAACGTGTCGTTAATTGTCAATCATAACTTTGGTTCAAGCCCAATAATTGTGACCAACAATTAGTTTCTAAATCATTCATTTTGCTTTCAAAAGTTGTTGATTGTGAGTGAAGATTTTGGATTTTCGGCTTGATTTTTTTAACTATGCAATAAACTGACAGTCCAAGGCCAATTAATCCCACTCCAGCCATGAGTCCAACCCAAAGAAAAACTTGCGCATTAGTCCGTAGTAAAAACCACCCCACTAATGGAGCAATTCCAAAGATAATTGCTAAAAAAATCAAAGCCAAGCGACCTTTTTCCAAATTGGCTTTCTTTTTATTAGTTAATGTCAAACTCTTTTTATTATGATAAAAATCTTCAACAGTTTTTTTGTTCAAATTTTCGTCAATTTGGTTTTGTTGTACTAAATTGTCAAAAAAATTAGTTAAATTGTCATTATGAATTTGCTTTAAGTTATTTTGATACTCTGCTAATGGATTGTAAATTATCTGCGTCGCCATTGTTCTCCCAACTCAATAATGTTAAGTAAAATATAAAATTATATTTCATTTTATTTTCACCACGAGGAGTCATTGCTTCCTTGGAAACGCCTTAGTTTTAAAAGACCTTAATAATCGAGTTTTCCAAGGGTAAAAGCACTGAAATCATAGCCAATATTTTCTTAACTTTTAATATAATAATTCAGAAATAATTAACTGTTAGCAAAATAATAAAAACCAGATAGTTTTTATGGGAAAAATAAATATTCTACAAATCCTTGAAAGGCTGGAAAAAGAGTTTAAAGAAAATACTTTTAAAAATTTAACAATAAAAAATATCAGGAAACTCTGATATTTTTTATTGTACGTATTAATATTTTCAATTATTCTTTATAAGCAATTGCTTCAATTTCAATTTTGCCACCGAGTGGTAAAGCGGCTACTTGAAAGGCGCTTCGCGCTGGT